>JAYVST010000454.1:0-2658 GCA_043775255.1 Burkholderiales bacterium | reverse complement strand
CGTGCGCCGTCTGCTAGACGACCGTCAGGGCGCGCCGTAACCTCCGCCGGTGGGCGTGCGGACCACGAAGACATCGCCCGGTCCGCAGTCGGTTTCGTCGCTCCCGCCGAGCGGCGTGGTCGTACCGTCGGCGCGCTCTACCCAGTTACTTCCCACTTCGCCGGCGCCGCCGCCGGCCATGCCGTAGGGCGGCACGATCCGATGTCCGGACAGTATCCCTGCGGTCATCGGTTCAAGGAAGCGTATCCGTCTGAGCGCGCCCGGGCCGCCATTCCACTTCCCTTTGCCGCCTGAGCCATAGCGGATCGAGTGTTCCTCCACGCGCACCGGATAGCGGTATTCGAGCACCTCGGGATCGGTCATGCGGCTGTTGGTCATGTGCGTTTGCACCGGCGTGCAGCCGTGGAAGCCGTCGCCTGCGCCGCTGCCTGAAGCGATGGTCTCGTAGTACTGGTAGCGCTGGTTGCCGAAAGTGAAATTGTTCATCGTTCCCTGCGAAGCACCCATCACGCCGAGCGCTCCATACAACGCATCGGTAATGCACTGGCTGGTCTCGACATTGCCGGCGACCACGGCGGCGGGATAGCGCGGATTGAGCATCGACCCTGGCGGAATGATGATCGTCAAGGGCTTCAGGCAGCCGGCATTGAGCGGAATATCGTCATCGACCAGCGAGCGGAATACATACAGGACGGCGGCATGGCAAACCGCCGATGGCGCGTTGAAATTGTTGGGCAATTGCGCGCTGGTACCGGTGAAATCAATCACGCCCGAGCGCGTCTGCTTGTCCAGCGTCACCTTCACACGGATGACGGCGCCGTGATCCATGGCACAGGAAAACTCGCCGTCGCGCAGGACTTCGATCACGCGGCGCACCGACTCTTCCGCATTGTCCTGCACATGGCGCATGTAGGCGTGCACCACGTCGAGACCGAACTCGACGACCATGCGGCGCAGTTCCTGCACCCCTTTCTCGTTGGCGGCGATCATCGCACGCAGGTCGGCCATGTTCTGCTCGACATTGCGGGAGGGATATTTGCCCGAGCCCAGCAGCGCGCGAGTCTCTGCGTCGCGCAAACGCCCCTCCTCGACCAAGAGAAAGTTGTCGATCAGCACCCCCTCCTCCTCGACCACGACGGACGCGGGCGGCATCGAACCGGGGGATATGCCGCCGATGTCGGCATGATGCCCGCGCGACCCCACGTAGAACAGCACGTCGCGGCCTTCGGCATCGAACACCGGCGTGATCACGGTGATATCGGGCAAATGGGTACCGCCGTTGTAGGGCGCATTGAGCACGTAAACGTTGCCCGCCTTCATGGCGCCGCGATTCTCCCGGATCACGGTCTTGATCGACTCGCCCATCGATCCCAGGTGCACCGGCATGTGCGGCGCGTTTGCGATCAGATCGCCGTGCTGGTTGAACACCGCACAGGAAAAGTCAAGTCGCTCCTTGATGTTCACCGAATAGGCGGTGTTGGCCAGCGTCAGTCCCATTTGTTCAGCCACCGCCATGAACAGGTTGTTGAAGATTTCCAGCATCACCGGATCGGCCGTGGTGCCGATCGCTGTCTGGTGCGGGCGCGGCACGGCGCGCGTGAGCACCATATGGTTCAAGGACGAGACCGCACATTGCCAGCCTGGCTCGACGATGGTGGTGGCATTGCGCTCGGCGATGATGGCCGGGCCCGCCACATGGTCGCCAGGCTGCATGGCGTCGCGCAGATACACCGGCGTGGCGTGCTTGCCACCGCCGGAATGCATTTGCACCGTTTCGGCGGCGGCTAGCGCGCCGGCCCTGGGTAGCCAGGGGAATTCCGCCGCGGCGGCGGCGCCGGAGCGGCCAATCGCCTCTACTGAAACTGCCTCCACCACCAGCGCCTTGTGCTCCATGAGGAAGGAGTAGCGCATGCGGTAGGCGGCTTCGAAACGCGCCTTGATCTCGGCCGGCGGTCCATCGTCGACGACCAGCGCTGAATCGGTGCCGTCGTAGCGCACATGGACGCGGCGGCGGATCACGATGAGTTCGCGCGCCACGCCCTGGGCTTCGATCTGGGCGGCGGCTTCCGCCTCGAGTGCCGCGAAAGCGTCATCCAGCGCGGCGCGCGCGGCCGGTTCCAGGCGCAGTTCGATGGCGCGCTCACGCATCGCAGTGAGGTCGGCAAGCCCCATGCCGTAAGCCGAGAGGACCCCGGCATAGGGGTGGATGTAGACCCGCGGTATGCCGAGCTTGTCGGCGATCAGGCAGGCATGCTGCCCGCCCGCGCCGCCGAAACACTGCAAGGTGTACTGGGTGATGTCGTAGCCGCGAGCGACCGAGACCTTCTTGATCGCATTGGCCATGTTTTCCACCGCGATCCGGATGAAACCTTCGGCCACCTCTTCCGGGCTGCGCGCGGCCCCGGTGGCGCGGCCGATGTCCGCCGCCAGGGCGTTGAAGCGTGCGGCCACGGCGTCGCGGTCGAGTTCTTCGTTGGCGCCCGGCCCGAATACGCGCGGAAAGAACTGCGGCTGCACCTTGCCCAGCATCACGTTGGCGTCGGTCACCGCCAGCGGCCCGCCGCGCCGATAGGCCGCCGGACCCGGATTGGCGCCCGCCGAATCGGGGCCGACGCGGTAACGCGAGCCGTCGAAATGCAGGATCGAACCGCCGCCCGC
>JAYVST010000453.1:0-9033 GCA_043775255.1 Burkholderiales bacterium | reverse complement strand
GCCGGCAGCCGTCAAACGGCGGTCCGCCCTTCAGGCGTCGGGCACGTTGACCCGCACGTTGCCCGACTTGATGCTGACCTTGAAGGTCTGCAACGCCTTCTCGCCACGCACCACGTTGAGCAGTTGAATACCGGGCGGAAAATTCGCCCAGTCGATCACGCGGCCGGTGCGTACATCGAAGCGCGCTCGTTGGAACGGGCACTGCACCTTGCAATCTTCAAGCAGCTTGCCGCGCGCCAGCGGCGCGAAGGTGTGGGTGCAACTGGCCTGGGTGGCGAAAAAACCGTCGCTCAGGTGGTACAGCACGATCTTCTGCTTGCCTACCTCGAACGCCTTCATCTTGCCGACGGCCAGTTCGTCGGCGCGACACACGGTATGGAGAGGCATGGGCAGACCTCTTTGAGCGGAACGTCCATTGTAGTAGCCGGCACTCAAAGGCGCCGGGCTTTAGCCTGCACCTTCCGCCGCTGCGCCCCGCAACCGCAAGAAGCGGACAATTCATGTGCTACCAAACCGGACAATCGATTTTCTGCTGACAGCGTCGACGCGACTCGTTGATCGCCGGAAGATTTCAGGATATATTACTGGAAATAGTCTAGGATGTGACCATGACCAACCATGCGCAAAAGCGTGCCCTGCTCAATTACCGGTCCCGGCTGACCAAGCGCGGCCTGGCCCGCTTTGAGGTCCTCGGCCTGGATGCCGACCGCGACCTGATTCGCTCCCTGGCCAGGCGATTGGCGGACGACGGCCCGGACGCGCAGCGCATTCGGGCGACCGTGACCAAGACCATCGCAACCGAGCCATCTGCAACCGGCGGCATCCTTGCGGCATTGCGCCGGTCGCCGCTGGTGGACGCCGATCTCGATTTGAGCCGTGCGCGTGAAGTCGGGCGCAAAATCGATCTGTGACTCGCTATCTGCTCGACACCAACATCATCGGCAACGTCGTCAAGCCGGAACCATCGCCGTCGCTGCTTGCCTGGATGGGCGCCCAGAAAGATGATGAACTGTTCATCGCCTCGCTGACCATCGCCGAGATTCAACGTGGCATTCTCGAAAAACCGAAGGGCAGGAAGCGCAGCGCGCTCGACGCCTGGTTCGCAGGCCCCGAAGGCCCGCAATCCTTGTTTGTGGGTCGCATTCTGGCCTTCGATGAACGCGCCGGACTGCTTTGGGCGCGCCTGATGGCTGCGGGCAAGTCAGCCGGGCGGCCGCGCAACGCGCTTGACATGATCGTCGCCGCGATTGCAGGCGCAAACGATTGCGTCATCGTTACCGACAACGAACGCGATTTCGCCGGGCTTCCGTTCATCAATCCGATGCGGATTGGAAATTAACCGATGCCAACAAGCTCCGCCATTATCTCGATCTCCACCTTCGCCCCTCCATACCAAGCGCACAACATACCGTGTTGTTGGTCTCGCGCGCCGCGCCGAGTCGGCCCTTGACCACGCCTCTCAACGCCGCCACGCCGCCGCGATCCGGCCCAAAGACCGTCACCTGTTCTCGTCCAAAAGCCCGGCCAGTACGTTAGCCAGCACCGCTTCGAAAGTGTCAAGCACCTGCTCCGCAGCAGATTCCGACATGTTCATAGCGGCGCGTTTGCCTCGGCATACCGGCCGACTCAGCGTTCGCGCGCAGCCTCGTGCCAGGCTTTCTGCACCGGTGAAAGCAAATACTCCATGGCGGTGCGGGTGCCGAGATGTACTTCCGCGCTGACCTGCATGCCGGGCTGCAGACGCAGGCTGCGGCCCGCATGGGCGAGGGTCTGGGTATTCAGGTTCACCAGGGTCTTGTAAGCCAGCGGCGAAGTCGCGCGGCCGCGTGAGGCCGTCGGCGCCTGCGCATCGGCGCCCTGCTCGGCCGCGTCCGCACTTACCCGCAACACTTCGCCCTCGACGAAACCGTATTTCTGAAACGTGAACGTCGCCAGCTTCAGGCGCACGCGTTGACCCGGCTGCACGAAACCGACATCGTCGTTGCGTACCCATACCTCGGCAAGCAAGGCTTCTTCTTTCGGCACCAGCGTCATCAGAATGGTGCCGGGGCTGGCGACGGTCCCCACGGTGTGGGTCGCGAGGTCCTTCACCACGCCTTCCTGCGGGGCTTTGAGTTCGAGTTGGCGGTGCCTATGTTCCTGTTTTTTCAGATCCTGTGAAGAACGTTCGGCCAGCGGCGCGACTTCGGCACGTTCGGCCTCCAATTGCTTGCGATAGTCTGCGGCGATTTGCGCCAGACGCCGTTCCGAGTGCTCGATAGATGCACGCGCGGAAAGGATCGCCGCTTCCTGAGCGTTGAGGTCCTGTTCTTTCTCGATGCGCTCGCGCTGCTTGTCGGTGTAGACGATCTTGCCGGCGAAACCATCCCGTACCAGCTTCTCGTAGGCGGCCTCCTGTTCGCGGTAGTGAGGTAGGGTTTGTCGCAGCTTGGAGCGCACCTCGGTGGCCGCAGCGAGTTCATGGCGCGCCTTCAGCAAAACGGAGCGTTCCTGCGCCAGCGCCGATTCGTAGGAGACCTTGTTGGCCGCGAACTGCGCCTGCACCTTGGCGAACGCGTCAGGGTTGTCATCCATACCGCGCAGAAGCTGCCGGCCGTTCAACTGCGCATCGATACGCTTGAGCGCGAGCCGCCGCGCCTGGAACTCCGCTGTCATGGTGCGCAAGTCCGATTCCGACAAGACGGCATCCATGCGCATCAACACCTGGCCCTCGCGCACCGTCTCTCCCTCGCGCACGAGAATCTCCTTGACCACCCCGGCTTCCGCCGGCTGCACGATCTTCAGGTAGGACGCAGGCACCAGCTTGCCATCGGCCACGGCGACGATATCGAGCCTGCCGATCAGGCTCCACCCGAGGATCACCGCCACGAAGCCCAACACCACCCACAACACCGCACGGCCGAGCGGGTTGGGGGCGGATTGCTGCAGGCGGATCAGGGCGGGATGGAAGTCGTGCGGATTGGCAACTTGCGCGATTTCTTTCCGATTTCCGTTTGATTCGGCAGTCAACGTATCTCGCTCCTATCGCTCTCGACACCGATAGCAAAGCAGTGAGATCGGGGGTTCGAGCTATACACGCGCTGCCCGCACGCGTGATGCAATCTCGATTTCATTTTGACGTCCCTTCGACGTTGCCGGAGAGTCCTGCTCCAATCCGAAACACCCGCCCCACCTCCAACCCGCGCGGCAACGCATGCGCGATGAATACGATCGTCACCTTTCCGCTCAACTGGTTCACCGTCCGCGCAAACTGCTCCGCAGTTTCCTGGTCGAGGCTCGACGTCGCCTCATCGAAGATAAGCACCTTTGGCCGCTTCAACAGCGCGCGCGCTATCGAGATTCTCTGCCGCTGGCCGCCGGAGAGTCCGACGCCGCGCTCTCCCAGGGGCGTCTGATATCCCTGCGGCAACCGTTCGATCACGTCGTGGATCTCGGCCTGGCGGCAGGCGAACGCGATCTCCTCGAACGACGCGTTGGGATTGGCCAGAAGCAGGTTGTCGTACACGCTGCCGGAGAAGAGCGTTGTCTCCTGGGGCACCACGCCGAAGACGCTGCGCAGTTCGTTGGCGCTCAAGTGACGGGTGTCGGAGCCGTCGATCAGGATGCGGCCGTCGCCGGGTGGGTAGAAGCCCTGCATCAGTTTGGCCAGCGTGCTCTTGCCGCAGCCGGATGGGCCGGTGATCACGGACAGCTCGCCCGGCGCGAAGTCCATGTCGAGGTCGCGGTACAGCCACGGGTGCTCGTTGCTGTAACGGAATGCCAGGCCGGCTATCTCGATCCGGCCCCGTTTTTCGGATGAGTCCGCGCGCTGCGGGGCCAGGCTGTAGTTCTCGGCCGGCATGTCCATCACGTCGCCCAGACGCTTGACGCTGATGCTGGCCTGCTGGAATTCCTGCCACAGGCCGACCAAGCGCAGCATCGGCTGGCTCATGCGCGAGGCGAACATCTGGAACGCCACCAGCATGCCGATGGTGAAGGTGGCGCCACCGGCCTGCGCGGTGTTGGCGGCGTCCATCACCAGGAGGGCCCCAACGACAAGGATCGCCAGCGTCATCGCCTGCTCCAGCGCATTGGCCGTTGTGCCGTAGGTGTTGGCCAATTGTCGGGTGGCGAAGCTGGCCGACAGGTAGTTGGCGAGGTAGTCGCCATAGCGGTCTTCGAGCACAGGTTCCATCTGCAGGCTTTTCACCGTCTGCATGCCGGCCACATATTCGGTGACGAAGGCCTGGCTGCGCGCCCCCTGGATGAACTGTAGGTCAAGCCGCCTGCGGAACATCGGCGTTACCGCCAGCGACAAGCCGGCAATCAGCAGCATCGCCACCAGGGCGATCAGGGTGAGCTGCCACGAATACCAGAACATCACCGCCAGAAAAATCAGCAGAAATGGGCAATCCAGCATGAGCGTGACGGCGGCGCCGGCGACGAACTGGCGGATGTTTTCAATGCCTTGCAGGCGCGCTACCAGGGTGCCGGTGGGCCGGTGCTCGAAGTACGGCAGCGGCAGGCGCAGGAGGTGGCGAAACACGTTTTGGCCAAGCACCGCGTCGATGCGGTTGCCGGTGTGCAGCACCAGATACTGGCGCAGCCAGGTCATGACTGCGGAGAAAAGCATGAACATGGCAAGCGCCACGCCCACCGCCCACAGCGTACTCTCCGTATGGTGTACCACCACCTTGTCGATGATGACCTGTGTGAACAGCGGTGTGGCCAGACCGACCAGTTGGATTGCCAGGCTGGCGACGAGCACTTGCCGCCAGATGCCCTTGTGCTTCATCAGTTCGGGCACGAACCAGCCGAAGCCGAAGGGCTTCCTGGGCAAGGCGAGGCCTTCCGCATCGATGCCCACCGCCGGCGCGGCGTCCCGCGCTACCAGCAGATGGCCGGGTTCGAAGCGCTGCGCGAATTCCTCGGGAGTGACGACCGCCGCCTGATTGCTGCGCGGTGCGAAATACAGGATTCGGCCGGCCTCGGCCTTGAATATCAGCACCGGAACCAGGAAGGACGTTGCGTCGCATTCCAGACCCGCTCCAGATGCGTCTGCCTGCGCGGCGTCGGCCGCCGCCGGCTCCGCGCCGGGTTCCAAGCGCAGCAGCGCAACGCATGGCATCGGCGTGGAAGATCCAGGGCATCCCGTCGCCTCACCCACACGCATACCAAGTTCGGCAATGGCCAGGAGCAGGCGGGCACGTTCATACGGCGGAGGAAACGCCTGTTCAGCCAACCGCGCCTCGAAGGGGAGACGGAGCACCTGGCACAGGCTGCCGAGCAGCCAGACAAAGTCGTCCTTGCGAACCACCTTTGCTCCCCCAAAGCGCGCGGACCGAAGCGAGCACGCCCAAGCGACCCCAGTCCCCCAACTGACGCCCGATCAGGAACTATATAAGGCTTCCCTTGCGCTGGCAAACCACATGTTTCCCGGTACAGGCACGACTCCCCATATGTTGCGATGCTTCATGCCAATAGCATGAGTCGGCCGTAACATCGAATGCACATCAAAAGGCCCTCACGCAGCGCCTCAAGCCCGCCCCGCCCCCAGCACCAGCAAGCTGCGCGCGCTCGCCCCGCGCGCGGCATCGACGGCGATGCCTCCATCGAAAGTCACGAAGCGCCCGCCACGCCGTGCCGCCAAGGCAAGCAGATACACGTCTGTCACCTGGCGCGGCCCATGCACGCGTGTGGCGTCGATGCTGGCGGCGTCGAGCATGCTGATGTCGTCGGGCCAAAATTCATGCGCCGGATGCGCCACGGCTTCGCGCAGCCGCTCGATCACCACCACTGCCGGCAGCGGATTGCGATAGCCCACATGGGACAGCATGCGCACGCAGCCGTTTTGCGTGGTCGGGCAAGAGGCCCAGCCTGCGGCGGCGTTCTCGCGCAACCAGACCGTGGCTGTCACGTGGTGCGGGTGGTCCGGGTCGAACAGGGCGACCAGCACATTGATGTCGAGCAGCGCGCGCATCAGAGGCCTTCGTCTTCGCGCAACCGGTTGACCACCTCGTTGCTGACCACCCCGCCGCGGCTGGGCAAAGGCCGAAAGCCGTAGACGGCCTCGGGTTCGCGTGCCACCAGGGCGGCAGGTCGCTGCGTGAGGGCGCGGCGCGCCAATTCGGACATCACCTGACCGGCGGTCTTGTTCTCGCGCCGCGCCATGTCCTTGATGGCGAAGAGCACGTCTTCGTCGATATCGAGGGTAGTTCGCATTTGGGTGATGATACGACATCAAACATCAGATGTCGATTCAATTTTTGAGCGCCAACGCGCGCCTCCCGTTTGCCGCCGCCTGCAGAACAGCCCCCGTTTGGCACCGCCTGCAGAAATGCCCCCCTTTTCCCCCGCTATTCCATTCAAGCACGGCGCGCCAAAAACCAATAATGGTCTCAAGTAAATCCGGCCCGCGCCGTTAACGCGGCGCGCCGGACCCACCGTATGTTCAGGGAGCCCGGCATGGAAAACAGTCTCGCATTCAAGACTCGCGCAAGGGAATTCGCCGACGGCAAAGCAGCGGATGATTGCGCCGAAGATTTCCGGTCCCCCGATGCCGGCGGCGGGGGCGTCAACTCCCACGCGGAACTGCGTGCCATTCGTGAAGCGTTTGCGCGTGTCGAGGCCGAGGCCAAGGCGACAAGCGCTGCGCACAACCGGGCCCTGGCGGAAGCGCGCGCGCGCGATCTTGCAGAAACGCGGGCCGCAGTCGAACGCGTTGCTGCGGGCGCCGCGCATGAGCGTGCCCGCGCCGAAGAGGCAGCCATCCAGATCCAGCGCGAACGCCTGGTCGCCGAACAGGAGGCACGCAAGTCGAGTGAAGAACATGCCGCGAGCCTGAAAAATGAAATCTCCGAGTTGAGGCAACGCGCGCAAGCCGACGCCCTGAGTGCAAGGGTGGCTGCCGAACGTGCCCGCGCGCAGGAAGAAGCACGCACGGCAATCGCCGGCCAGATCGAGGCCGAAGCCGCCTTGACCATCCACGCGCGCGCCGCCGCCGAAGCCGCGCGCGAACGTTCCGAACAGGCGCGCGCCTCTGTAGAGGCGGCGGTGCGCGAAACCGAAGCAGCCCGCGTAGCTTCCATCGAACGCGAAGCCGCAGAAAGGGCCGCGCTCGAAGGCGCCCGTGCCCGCGCGCGCGCGGAGAGCCAATCCGCCGCATCGATTCGCGAACGGGCCATGGCCGACAACGCCGCACGCGCCAGCGCCGCTGCCGCCGCAATTGCCCAGCGCGAAGCCGCCGCGCGCGCAACCGAACGAGGAACAGCGCAAGATGCCGCGCGTCGGGCCGCGATCGCGCGCGCGGGTGCCGATGCCCGCGCCAGCGAAGACGCCCGTGCCGGCGCCGCCGAAGAGGCGACCGCGCGCGCCGTCGCTCTGGCGCGTCAGCAAGCCGGGAATGCCGCTGCCGACGCTTTGCGCCGGCGGGTGGCGGCCGATTCGGCGCTCAGGAACAGCGCCGAGGAACGCACTCGCCGCGAAAGTCTTGCGCGGGTCGCCGCCGAAGCGCGCGCGGCGGCGGAACAGCGCCTCGCCGACGCCACCCAGGGCCGCATCGACGCCGATCGTGCCATGCAAGCCGCTTTGCTGGCCAATGCCGAGGCCAGCACGCGTGCCGATATCGAGGCACGTCGCCGCGCCGAAGCCGAAACCAGTGCGGCCCAGGTGGCGCAGGCGCGAGCCGGCGCCGACGAGAAGGCCGCCGCCGCGGCGCTTTTGCGCGGGGTTGAGGAACAACGCGCCTTCGAACTGGCCGCTGCACGCGAGCGCATCGAAAACGCCGCCGCCGCCATGGCTGCCGCGCGCGCCGCCGCCGAAGGGGAAGCCCTGGCCCAGGCACGGGCGCGCCACGCCACCGAAGAGTCCGCCCGCATTGCGGCATTGGAGCGCTGGAAGAACGAGAAGGAACTTGAGGCCAGTGCCGAAAAGCGGGTACGCCTCGAGCGCGCACAACAGAGCGCCACGGAGCGGCGCCTCGCTGTCGAGCGGGCGGCCGTCGAAGCCGCCGCTGCGAGACTCGAAGAAGAACACATCGCCCACGACGCGCTCAAGCACCGGCTCGACCAGGACACTCTTGCCGCCACCCGCAGCAGCGAACGCGCCGCGCGCGATGCCGAAGCGGCCCGCCTCGCCGCCCAAGCCATAGCGGGTGAAACCGCAGCCATCGAAGCCGCCGCAGCACGCGGGCGCGCCGCGGCCGACGCCGAGCGCGAAGCCAGCGAGCGCGCCGCCAGGGAAAGCCGGGCAGAAGCCATCGCCCGCGCCCGTGCGGACGCCGACCGCCGCGCCACCGAGGCGGCGCAATTGCGCGCCGAAGCCGACGCGGCCGCCGTGCGCGCGGCCCAGGAACGCGCCGACGCCGAGGCCGCTGCGGAACAGATCGCGCGGGCACAGGCCGATGCCGACCGTGCCTTGGCCGATGCCTTGGCCGAAACGTCGCGCAACGACGACGACGCCCTCGCCTGCCGCAAGCAAACCCTGGAGACGGCGCGTGAGGCGGTGCAGGCAGCGGCGCGCCGCGCCCGCATCGAGATGCAGGAACTTGAGCGCGCACGCGCGCGCCTGCAGGCCGAAGCCCGTGCCCGCGAAGCCGCCGACATGCGCGCCCTGGCGGACCGGCAGGCGCGCATGGCCGCGCTGCAAACAATCCGCACCGAGCGCCAGGCACGCCGCGCGGCCCTGGCACGCGCCCGTACCGACCTCGCGCGCGCCGCCGCAGCACGCGACCATGCCACGGCGGAGAAAGCCCTGCATGCCGCCAGCAGCGTCGCCCATGCGGCCGAGGTGAGAAACTTGGAGCAGGTGCGCACTGCATTGGCCGAACGCCAGCGCGCGCACCTGCGTGCGCAACAACGCAGTGCCGCCGCGATTGCGCTTACCGTGGCCGAAAGGGACCGCGCCGCCGCCGAGGAAAATGCACTCCAAGCCGCGCAAGCGCGCATCGAGCTGGAGGCGACAGCACGGGAGGCGGCACAACAGCGCTCCGATAGCGAAGCCGCATCGGCACGAACCTTGGCCGCGCGCCAAACCATCGACGCTCGCGCGGCGCAA
>JAYVST010000452.1:0-1942 GCA_043775255.1 Burkholderiales bacterium | reverse complement strand
CTCTACAACGCGAAATTCGCGGGCTCCCCGGTGATCCTCACCGCCGGGCAACAGGAGCAGGGCCACGGACTGCTCGAGCCGCTTCTCTACGAGCCGCTGCCGCCGATGGCCGCGCCGCTGGTGAAGTGGGCGGTGGAAGTCACCCGCGTACAGGACCTGCCGCGTGTCATGCGGCGCGCCGCCAAGGTGGCGATGACCCGCCCGACCGGACCAGTGTTCATCAGCCTGCCTGGCGATATCCTCAACGAGTGCGCCGAACTCGACATGGGGACAAGCGTGCGCATCGACGAACGGGTCCGCCCGTCGGACGAGGCGATCGGCGAAATCGCCCGCACGCTGCTCGCGGCCAAGCGACCGGTGATCATTGCCGGCCGGGAAATCGCCACGCACCGGGTCTTCGGCCCCGCCGCCGAGCTCGCAAGCATGCTGGGTGCCGCAGTATTCCAGGAACCGATCTGGTATGCCGCATCATTTCCGAGCGCGCACGAACAGTATGTGGGCATGCTCACGCGCGGGCAGAAGCAGGTGCGTGCCACTCTTGAGCCGTATGATCTTGTGCTGTGCCTGGGGGCCGACCTGCTGCGCATGTCTGTCTACAGCCCGATCGAGCCTCTGCCGCAGCACGTGAAGGTGGTGCACCTGAGCGAACGGCCGTGGGAACTGGGAAAGAACTATCGCACCGACCTGGCAATCGCGGCCAACATCAGGCACACACTGGCGGCGCTGTTGCCGGCCCTGGGCGCACAAGCCGGGGTGGCCTACCGCGCCGAAGCCGCAGAGCGCCGTGCACGAATTGCCTTGGACAACTGGAACGTGCGGCGCGCGCGCGCGGTCGAAAGCGCGCAGTCGCGCCTGGCCGAACGTCCGATGGAACCTGCGGTCCTGATGATGCGTCTGGCTGAAAACCTGCCGCGTGAGGCCATCATTGTCGAAGAGGCGCTCACCTCCAGCGTGACCTTGCCGCTATTCGCGCACCAACATGACGAAGGCAGCGTCTTCGGCCTGGCCAGCGGCGGACTCGGCTTCGCCATTCCCGGCGCTGTCGGCGTGAGCATGGCCCGGCCCGGGCGCCCGGTGGTCGCGATCATCGGGGACGGCAGCGCCATGTACGGTATCCAGGGGCTGTGGACGGCGGCGCATTTCAAACTGCCGATCACCTACGTGATCACCAACAACCGTAGCTATCGCATCATCAAGGAACGCCTGGTGGCGATGCAGGGCTCCGATCGCTTTGTCGGCATGGACATGCGTGAGCCGACGATCGACTACTGCATGCTGGCGCAGTCGTTCGGGCTGGCCACCACGCGCGTGACCGACCCGGCCGATGTCGGTCCCGCGCTCAAGGCCGCCATCGACAGCGGTGCGCCCAACCTGATCGACATTGCCGTCGCAGACGGCTTCGGCGCCTGACCCGGAGCGCCACGATGACCAGCGAAGCCTTCGCAGCTGCGGCCGAGAAGGGCGCGGCCGCTCTCAAGCACGGGATCGTGCCGATCCCGCAGGCGATTCCGCAACCCGCGTTTCCGGAAGCGGTGGCCTACGCGTTCACCGGCTGTTATGCGCTTCTTTTGGCTGTGACGGTCGGCATTTTTCTGATGCGGCGTGCGCGTCCCGGCCGTGACTTCACCGAGTTGCGGCTGCGCGTCAAGAGTTTCTGGTTCATCCTGGTGCTGGCAACGCTGGCCCTGGGTTTCAACCGGATTTTTTCGATCTTCTGCATCGCGTTCATCAGTTTCGTCGCCTTCAAGGAGTACCTTTCCCTGATACCCACGCGCCGCGCCGACCATCGTGTGCTGTTCTGGGCCTATCTCGCCATTCCGGTTCAGTACACGCTGACCGGCCTGGCCTGGTACGGCATGTTCATCATCTTCATTCCGGTATTCTGGTTTCTCGCCCTGCCCATGCGCATGGTGCTGATCGGCCAGGTGCAGGGCTTCCTGCG
>JAYVST010000451.1:0-8602 GCA_043775255.1 Burkholderiales bacterium | reverse complement strand
CAAAGGACCTTACATCAATGCAGAACTCCCCCAAAATTCACCATGAGTGTTCCGTCAACGCTGAGACTCGAGTGTTCCGTTAACGCTGAGACTCCGCCCGTGATGTATACCGCAGACCCTGCGGTTTAACTCGGCGGCTGCGGTTTAGCTTGGTCACTCAACGCTCCTGAATAACGCTTGAGTCAACGGGGCTCGCGAAAGCGGTCGCTTTTGAACCAAATTAAAAATTCCGACAAACCCGGCAATCCGCGAATGCGGGGAGCACGCCGGCCCAGGGGGAAAATTTACCATTACGTCGCCGCGTTGGATAGCGTGCCAGTTCCATCGGCCTGAGCCGCCAGGCTCACTGTTTCTCCCTCACCGCATGCCGCGTCGCTCGTTGCTAAGCGGTGGTCTTGCCCGCCGCCTCACCGCCGATCCACAAACCTCGGCGCCTTGATCGCCGACTCGAATTCCCGCGCCAACGTCCCTGTCGGCAGCAAGTGGATATCTGCGGTGACCTCGAAACGCTCCTTGATGGCAACCTTGAGCCCATCCGCAATAGCTTGAGCATCTGCGCCACGCCGCACCTCAATGGACACCTTGAGCAAGTCATTGCCGTCGGTAGCCAGAATCTCTGCCTTGAAGTCGTTGATCCCCGCATTCCCGAACACGAAGTCCTCGAACTCGGCGTGGTTGAGGTTGATGCCGCGCACCTTGAAGAAGCCGAGCGTGCGGTGCGCGTGCTTGACGAGTGGAAACACGGAGAAGGGGTTGGCAGGGTCGGGTTGCGGGCTTTTCATCGTTACGAGGTCGCCGGAGTTCCAGCGCAGGAACGGGGTTACGTTGTTGGTGAATAGGGGGGTGACGACCAGCACGCCGACCTGGCCTTCGGGTACGGGCTGGTAGGTGGCGGGGTCGAGCACTTCTACGTGATAGAGGTCGGTCCAGACGCGGAAGCCAAGGCCCGCGCCGTCTAAGTCTTCGCAGCCCATCATGCCGGCTTCTGTCATGCCGAAGGTGTCGCGCACTTTTGCGCCCCAGGCGCGCTCCAGCTTGGCGCGCTTGGCGTCCGAGAGCGGCTCGGCCGAGCACATCACCATCTGCACAGATTTGGCGGCGAGGTCGATACCGTTTGCATCCGCCAGGTTGGCCAGGTGCAGGCCGTAGCTGGACATGCCCATCCACACCTGCGGCTTGAGGCTGGTGATGAGTTCCAGTTGCAGGGGCGAAGGGGTGGTGGTGCCGGCGCCGGCCCAGTTGACGGCCAGGCCCCAGGCTTCGGCGCTGCGCGAGAGCATCTGGCCCACCGGGTGAATGCCGAGCGGAAACGAACAGTGCGCGCGCAGGCCGGGGGCTAAGCCCAGGCAGTCGTAGAGGCGGCCGAAGCCGGTCATGGCGTGGCGCATGTCCTCGCGGCTGCGCGGGTAGAAGAGCGGCCGGCCGGTGGAGCCGCCGGAGCGCCAGAACTCGCTTACGTCCGGCGCCGGCAGACAGAAGTCGGCATAGAAGGCCTCGTCCGAGAGGGCGCGCAGCATGTCCTTGTCGAGAATCGGCAGGCGGGCCCATTCGGCGGGTTCGTCGAGGCGCTCGGCGTCTGCGTGGTCGAGCTTGCCGTTGAAGTACGGCGCCTTTTTCGCCTGCGCCAGCGCGCGGCGACGGCCCTCGCTCTGGATGCGGGCGATCGCCTCGATTGTGGCCGGGAGCGGGCGGCGCAGCGCCGGTCGCAATGGGCTGCTCATGACTTGCCGATCCAGCGGGCCTGGGCTTCGCGCTGGCCGTGGTTGCCGGTGGCTGCCGCCGCGCCCATGGCGGTCAGGCGCTCGGCCTTTTCGGGTGTTGCTTCGGGAATCTCGTCCAACGCGTCCTTGAGCATGGTGGCGTAGTCGGCGCCTACCGGGCACACGTCGCCGCAGCGCCGGCAGCCGGTTACTACGCCGGAGCCGCGCAGGATGCTTTGCCACAAATTGAACTGGGTTTCGGACTTGAGCAAGTCTTTCTTCTTCGCCGCGTCCGGTTCCTCGATGATGTCGATGACATGGCCGGCCAGCTTGGCGAAGCCGTAGGGTGAGCGGTGGGTGTCGCAGGCGGGCCAGTCGCGCGACCAGTGGCCGACGGCATCGGCCGGGCAAGCGCTGAGGCAGCGCCCGCAGGACGGCCCTTCGCACAAGGCTTGTTGCAGCGGTGCGTCGCAGGCCACGTCCACCGAGCACAACACTGCGGTGAGAATCACGCGCGGGCCGTACTCAGGCGTGAGCAGTTGCAGGTTCAGGCCCAGGGTGCCCAGCCCGGCCTCGACGGCCGCATGCGGCAGCGAGAGCAGGGTGGTCTGGTGCTGGCTCGGGTCGTCCTGGTAGCGCCACGGGTCCACATGGGTCGGCGGCACGATGATGGCCGGGTAGCCCTGGTCTTCCAGCCAATACACCAGCTCCAACGAGGTTTCCTCCAGCATGGTGAGCGCCAGCTCGTCGTTGTAGAACTTGTGGCGGTCGCCCCAGGCCTTGATGCGCGTGACGCCGCTGGAAAGCCGGCGCGCCAACACGATGACGCGGCCACCATCCAAGTCGGTGATGTCGGAAGGGCGGCGCGGGTCGGCCGTATCGGGCGGGTTGGCTTCGAGCGCGGCGCCGTCGGCGATGCCGACCAGATCGGCGCCGAGTTCGCGCGCGCGCGCCTTGATCTGAGTCGCAGTGAGCGGCATTTTGACGATCGCGACCATCTATGCGCCTCCCGCCGTGTCTTTCGGGCTGTCTATGGCCTGGGCCGTTGCCTGCGTGGTTGCCTGCGTGGCTGACTGCGTGGCTGACTGCGCGGTCGCCTGCGTTGTTGCCTGCGTGGCTGACTGCGCGGTCGCCTGCGTGGCTGCCTGCGTGGCTGACTGCTTGGCTGTCACTGTGGCTGCCAGCGCCGCCTCGCGTTCGCGCTGCGCCTTCTTGAAGGTCTGCATCTGTTTGGCCACCATGCCCTGATACCCCTCCTCGCCGACCCAGCGGCGGTTCCATTCCGACAGCCCCGGCAGGTTGTTGGCGCCGGCATCGTGTTCGGCGCGCACCGCCTTGTATTTCTTCGCCAGGGTCACCTTCTCGGGCGTCTTTTCCGGGATGTCTTTTTGCGGGCCGGCCAGGTGGGCGTGATAGTCGTCGCCCACCGGGCACACCGCCAGGCAGCGCGGGCAGTCGCCGAACGAGCCCACCACCCGCAACAGTCCCTGCCAGAAGCCGAACAGGTCGCGCGAGACGATCATCGCATTGCGGGTGGCCGGGTCGGCGTCGATGAAGCGCTCGAAAAACTTGGCGATCTGCGCGAAACCGAATTCCTGCGCCTCGGTGGCGCATTGGCGCTTGTCGATGCCGAAATGCAGCACCGCGTCGGCCGGGCAGGCATGCAGGCAGCGGCTGCACGATTCGCCGATGCACACCTGCTCGGTGATGCGCGCATCCGGTTCGAGCTCCAATTCGGTCAAGAGTCCTGTCAGGTAGATGCGCGGGCCGAATTCCGGAGTGAGGATGTTGACTTCCAGCCCCAGCGTACCCAGCCCTGCCTCCACGCCCAGATGGCGGGTGGAAAGCCGGCCGTAGCTGGCGCGCTTCAGGCTCCACTCGGTTTCCTGCGAGGCGGTGACGAAACTCGGATGGCCGGCGGCCTCCAGTTCGGCTGCCAGCCGGTAGGCCACCTTGTCCATCTTGCGCAGCACCAGCATGTCCATGTACTGCACCGGGGTGTTGGTCTTGCAGCGAAAGGCGCCCACCGGAATGCGCTGCGCCAGCACCACCACGCTCTTGCAGTAGGGCGAAATGCGTTCCGGCGTCTGGGGCCAGCGCGGGTCGGGCGGAAAGGCGTTGAGCGTGGCCGCGCTTGCGATGCCTACAAGGTCGGCGCCGAGGGCGCGCGCGCGCGCCTTGACGAGGGCGGCGGTCATCGGAGCGGTGCGGGCGGCAGGCATGAATCAAGTGTAACGCCCGCCAAGTCGCTTTGGCGTGACAATCGGGTAAACCAGCGCTGGCTGCGGCAAGGAACTTTGCTAAAGTCGCGCTCTTTCCAGGGTCGCGAATTCGGCAGCCGCCTCCGCGCCCCCTTTTCCAGGAGTGGTCATGACCCATCGCGTTTCCCGCTCGCTTGCCGCCGCGCTGTTCGCTGCCTTAAGCCTGACGCAACCCGCCCTCGCGGCCGACACCCTGCGCGTCGGCTTTCTCACCACGCTGTCTGGCCCGGGCGGCTCCATCGGCGTCGACATCCGCGACGGCTTCACGCTCGCGGTCAAGCATGCCGGCGGCAAGTTGGGCGGCATTCCGCTCGACCTGCAGATCGTCGACGACCAGTTGAAACCGGACGTGGCCAAGCAGGCCGGCGACCGCTTTCTGCAGCAGCACAAATCGCACATCATCACCGGCGTGGTGTTCACCAACATCCTGTTGCCTATCCTGCCGACGGTGCTCGAATCGAAGACCTTCTATATCAGCCCCAACACCGGCCCGAACGATTACGCCGGCGCCAAGTGCAACCCCTACTTCTTCGTCTCCTCCTGGCAAAGCGAAGACATTCCTGGCGCGATGGGCAAGTTCGCCGGCGAGCGCGGCATCAAGAACGTGTACCTGATCGGCGCCAACTATCCGGGCGGGCGCGAAAACCTCTCCGGTTTCAAGCGCTTCTACAAGGGCGCCATCGCCGACGAGGTCTACACGCCGATGAACCAGCTCGACTTCTCGGTCGATCTGGCCAACCTGCAGGCCAAGAAGCCCGAAGCAGTATTCATTTTCCTGCCGGGCGGCATGGGCATCAACTTCATCAAGCAGTTCAACGCCGCCGGCCTGGGCAAGAGCATCCAGCTGCTGGTGCCCGGCTATTCGGCCGATGAAGACACCATCAAGCCGGTGGGCGACGCGCTCCTGGGCACGGTCAACACGTCGTTCTGGGGGCACGACATGGACAATCCGCAGAACCGCAAATTCGTCGCCGATTTCGAAAAGGACTTCGGCCGTCTGCCCACCATGTACGCCGCGCAGGGCTACGACACCGCCATGCTGATCGATTCTGCGGTGAAAAAGGTCAAAGGCAAGGTTGAAGACAAGGACGCCTTTCGCAAGGCTATCGCAGCGGCTGACTTCAAGTCGGTGCGCGGCGCCTTCAAATTCAACACCAACCAGTTTCCGATCCAGGATTTCTATTTGCGCGTGGTCCGCAAGGACGAGCGCGGACGCGTCACCAATCGCCTGATGGGCAAGATTTTCACCAACCACCAGGACTCGTTCGCCGGCCAGTGCAAGATGCCGGCTTCGCTATAAAAACCCCTGGAGACGACATGCTGAAAATCCGACACTTGCTTGCGCTCGCCATTGCCGGCGTCCTCTCCCTCCCGCTGGCCGCGCAGGAAGTGACGCTGCGCATGGTGAGCGCCTTCGCCGAGAACAGCTATTACGTGGGCCTCTTGCAAAAGTGGATCACCAGGTTCAACGCCGAAGGCAAGGGAAACCTGCAGATCAACTTCATCGGCGGGCCGAAGGCGATACCCACCTTCGAGGTCGGCAACGCGGTGAAGACCGGCGTGGTCGATCTCGGGCTTTCCACCGGCGCGTTCTATACCAACGTGATGCCGGAGGCGGATTTCCTCAAGCTCACGCAGATTTCCATCGCCGAGCAGCGCAAGAACGGCGCCTTCGCCGCCATCAACGAGGTGTGGAACAAGAAGGCCAACATGGCTTATCTGGGCCGGGTCGTCGAGAACCAGCCCTTCCATGTCTACCTCACCAAGAAAGTCGACAAGCCCGACTTGACCGGCCTGAAAATCCGCATCACCCCGGTGTACCGCGATTTTTTCCAGGCGCTCGGCGCCAGCGTCGTCACCACCCCGCCGGGCGAGGTCTACACGGCGCTGGAGCGCGGCGTGGTCGACGGCTACGGCTGGCCGATCGGCGGCATCTTCGATCTGAACTGGCAGGAGAAGACCAAGTTTCGCATCGACCCCGGCTTCTATGACGCCGAGGTATCGATCCTGATGAACCTGGACAAGTTCAAGGGCTTGAAACCCGCCCAGCGCGCCTATCTGGAAAAACAGGTGCTTGCTTTCGAGGCGCAGAACCCGACGGTATGGAAGAACTACACCATCGAGGAAACCGCGCGCCAGGAAAAGGCCGGCATCCAGGTGATCAAGTTTGACGCCGCCGGCACCAAGAAGTACATCGACGCCGCCTACGACTCCGGCTGGGCCAGCGCGTACAAGGCGAATGCCGATTTCGCCAAGAAACTGAAGACGCTCACCTCCAAGTAGCCGCGTGCAGCGCTTCGATTCCGCCGTCGGCAAGCTCTCAGAAGCGCTGGCGCTCGCCGCCAGCCTGACCTTGCTGGCGATGATGCTGATCATCTGCGGCGACGTCTTCACGCGCAACGTGATCATTCCCGGCATCAGCCGCGGCCTGGCATGGAGCAACGAGATTTCGGAGCTGATGCTCTACGCCATCACCATGCTGGCCGCGCCGTGGCTGTTGCGCAGCGGGCGCCACATTCGGGTCGACATCCTGTTGCGGGCGCTGCCCCGAAAAATTGCCTATGCCAGCGAATGGTTGTCCGACATCCTGGGCTTCATCTGCTGCCTGTGGATGGTGTGGTACGGCAGCGCCGCCGCCCTCAACAGCATGCAGGCGGGCGCGCAATCGATCAAGACCCTGGTGATGCCGGAGTGGTGGTTTTTGGCGCCGCTGCCCGCCTGTTTTCTGCTCCTGGCGGTGGAGTTCGTGTTCCGCATGTGGCGCCTGGCCAAGGGCGAGGCGGGGCCGCGCGATGACGCGGTGAGCGCGGCGTGAACGGCATACGGATTCCTGGAAATCTTTTGCACAATGAAAACCACTCTCGACATTGACGACGCCATGCTGCGAAAAGCCAAGATTCTCGCGGCGCAACAAGGCATCACCCTGACACGCCTGATCGAGGAAGGTTTGCGTTTGCGAATGACGATGGCCGCGCCATCGTCATTCGCAGTCCGGATGCCGAAAATCGCGGTATGGGAAGGCAAAGGCGGCCTGCTGCCCGGTATCGACCCGACCAGCAATCGGTCGATGCTTGACGCAGCAGACGGCCTGGAATGATGTTCGACGCGGAATTCAAGGCCTTGCACCGTCGCGAGCAGCTCACGCTGTTGGTGAAGACATGAGCTGGGCCGCCGCCGCGTGGCTGATGCTGGGCGGCTCCACCGTGCTGCTCTTCATCGGCCTGCCGGTGGCGTTCTCATTCCTGGTGATCAACCTGGTCGGCGCGTGGATCTGGCTCGGCGGCGAACCCGGCCTGATGCAGCTCACACGCAACAGCGTCAACTCGGTGATGAGCTTCGCACTCACGCCGATTCCGCTCTTCGTCCTCATGGGCGAGGTGCTGTTCCACACCGGGCTGGCGGTCAAGGTGATCGACGGCGTCGAGCGCCTGATCCGCCAGGTACCGGGTCGCCTGGCGGTGGTGGCGGTGGTGGCGGGCACCATCTTCTCGGCCATTTCCGGTTCCACCATCGCGACCACTGCCATGCTCGGCAGCCTGATGGTGCCGGTAATGCTCGCGCGCGGCTACCACCCGACCATCGCCACCGGCCCGGTGATGGCCATCGGCGCGGTCGACATGCTGATCCCACCCTCGGCGCTCACGGTGCTGTTGGGCTCGCTCTCGGGCATTTCGATTTCCAAGCTGCTCTTGGGCGGGGTGATGCCCGGCCTGATCCTCTCGGTGGCCTTCGTCGCCTACATCATCATCCGGGTGAAGATCACCCCGAGCCTGGCGCCAAATACCGACCCGGTGCAATACCGCGGCTTCGAGCGCTTCAGGCCGTTTCTGGTCTACGTGCTGCCGCTGGTGTCGATCTTTGGCGTGGTGGTGGGGGCAATGGCGGCCGGCTGGGGCACGCCGACCGAATCGGCCGCGCTGGGCGCCTTCGCCACGATCGTCCTGGCCATGGCCTATCGCGCGCTCAACTTCAAGATCCTGCTTGAATCGCTAAAGGGCACGGTCGCCATTTCGGCAATGATCCTCTTCATCATCGTCGGCGCCACCACGTTCGCGCAGATCCTCTCGTTCTCGGGCGCCTCCAACGGCCTGGCGCAGGCGATCACCGGCGCCGGACTGCAACCCTGGGCGGTGGTGGCCGGCATGATGCTGATCCTCATCTTCCTCGGCATCTTCGTCGACCAGGTCAGCATGATGATGATCACCCTGCCGATCTTCATGCCAGTGGTCACCACGCTCAACGTCGACCTGGTCTGGTTCGGCGTGCTGTTCCTGATCTGCATGCAACTGGGCCTGCTCTTGCCGCCGCACGGCCTGCTCCTCATGACGATGAAAGGCGTGGCGCCGCGCGAGGTGACCATGCTGCACATCTTCCAGGCGGTGGTGCCGTATGTCGCGATGAGCTTGATCGTGTTGGCGCTGGTGTTCTGCGTGCCCCGCGTGGCGACCTGGCTGCCGGCGTTGATCGGCTGAAGCGAGTCTCGATTCATGAACGAAACTTCCGCGCGCAAGTGCCGTGTCACCCTGACGGTCAACGAAGACTTGCTTTCCCAAGCCCATGGCCTGACGGACAATTTATCCAACGTGGTCGAGACGCTGTTGGTCGGTACTGTGGCACGGGAACGGCTTGCGCGCGACACCC
>JAYVST010000450.1:0-21812 GCA_043775255.1 Burkholderiales bacterium | reverse complement strand
CTCGACCATGCCGCCGAAAACGGCTATGGCCTGCCCGCCTTCAACGTCAACAACCTGGAACAGGTCCAGGCCATCATGGAAGCTGCGGCCGAGACCGATTCGCCGGTGATCATGCAGGCCTCCGCCGGCGCGCGCAAGTACGCAGGCGAAACCTTTCTGAAGTACCTGATCCAGGCCGCCATCGACACCTACCCGAACATCCCGGTGGTGATGCATCAGGATCATGGGCAGTCGCCAGCGGTGTGCGACGGCGCCATCAAGCTGGGCTTCTCGTCGGTGATGATGGACGGCTCGCTCAAGGCCGACGGCAAGACCATCGCCGAATATGAGTACAACGTCGATGTGACGCAGCAGGTGGTGGGCATGGCGCACAAGCTGGGCATCACCGTCGAAGGCGAACTGGGCTGCCTGGGGTCGCTTGAGACCATGCGCGGCGACAAGGAGGATGGTCACGGCACCGACTCCACCATGACCCGCGAGCAACTGCTGACCGATCCCGACCAGGCGGCGGACTTCGTCAAGCAGACCCAGATCGACGCGCTGGCGATCGCCATCGGCACCTCGCACGGCGCTTACAAGTTCTCGCGCAAGCCCACTGGAGACATCCTCGCCATCGAGCGCATTCGGGCAATCCACAAGCGCATTCCCAATACCCACCTGGTCATGCACGGCTCCTCATCGGTGCCGCAGGATCTTCTGGAAATCATCCGCGCCAACGGCGGCGAGATGAAGGAAACCTACGGCGTGCCGGTCGAGGAAATCCAGGAAGGGATCAAGAACGGCGTGCGCAAGATCAACATCGACACCGACATCCGCCTGGCGATGACCGGCGCGATCCGCAAATTCATGAACGAGAACAAGGGCCACTTCGACCCGCGCGATTACCTGAAGCCCGCGCGCGCCGCGGCCAAGCTGATCTGCAAGGAGCGCTATCAACAGTTCGGTTGTGCCGGCCAGGCCTCGAAGATCAAGCCGGTGCCGTTGTCGGACATTGCCACCGCCTATGCCTCGGGCCGCCTTTCGCAGGTGGTGAACTGAGCATGCCGGCCGACCGCTTGGTTGCCCCTGCGGTCGGCCCCTCCATGGTCGCGACATCCGGGCCTGACGCCGATTGAAGGCTGCGGATGTGACCGCCCTCTACGAAACCTCGATCAAGAGCCTGCCATTCGTCTATCGCGGCAAGGTGCGCGACACCTATGCGGTCGGCGCCGACCGCTTGCTGATGGTCACCACCGACCGCCTGTCGGCCTTCGATGTCGTGATGGCCGAACCCATCCCCGACAAGGGGCGGGTATTGAACCAGATGTCCAATTTCTGGTTCGCACGCCTGAAACACCTGGTGCCCAACCACCTCACCGGCGTGGATCCCGACGGCGCGGTCGCGCCTGCCGAGCGCGCGCAGGTGCATGGCCGCGCGGTGGTGGCGAAAAGGCTCAAGCCCCTGCCGGTCGAGGCGGTGGTGCGAGGCTACATCATCGGCTCGGGCTGGAAGGACTATCAGGAAACGCGCCAGGTCTGCGGCATCCAGTTGCCGCCGGGCTTGGCGCAAGCGCAAAAGCTGGCGGAGCCGATCTTCACGCCTGCCAGCAAGGCCGAGGCCGGGGCCCACGACGAAAACGTCTCTTTCGCTTATGTTGTCGACGTGCTGGGCGAGGAACTTGCGCAGCAAGTTCGCGACACCAGCATCGCCCTGTACGTGGAAGCGGCGCGCTACGCGGCCACACGCGGCATCATCATCGCCGATACAAAGTTCGAGTTCGGGCTGGACTGTGACGGCACGCTGACCTTGATGGATGAAGTGCTCACGGCCGATTCGTCGCGCTTCTGGCCGGCTGACCAGTACCGCACCGGCATCAGTCCGCCGTCGTACGACAAGCAGTTCGTGCGCGACTATCTGGAGACCCTCGACTGGAACAAACGCTCGCCGCCGCCGCCGCTGCCGGCCGACGTGGTGTCGCGTACTGCGGCCAAGTACCGCGAAGCCCTCATCGGCCTGACCGGCGCGGAGCTGGCCGCGTGAGGGCCGTCACGGCCGCGCGTCGCCCCCGGCCCTTAGTGGGCGTGGTGATGGGCAGTTCGAGCGACTGGCCTGTGATGGAGGCCGCCGTCAAGCTGTTGGCCGAGTTCGGCGTGGCGCACGAATTCCAGGTGCTGTCCGCGCACCGCATGCCCGACGAAATGTTCGCCTACGCGACAGGGGCGGCAAAGCGCGGCTTGCAGGCCATCATCGCCGGTGCCGGCGGTGCGGCCCATCTGCCCGGCATGATCGCGGCGAAGACCATCGTGCCGGTGTTGGGCGTGCCGGTGCCGTCCCGGCATCTGTCCGGGCAGGATTCTCTCTATTCGATCGTGCAGATGCCCAAGGGCATTCCAGTGGCGACCTTCGCCATCGGCGCGGCCGGCGCGGCCAATGCGGCGCTCTTCGCGGTGGCCATGCTGGCGCGCGGCGACGCCGCGCTGGCGCGAGCGCTGGAGGCGTTTCGCCGACGTCAGAACAAGGCGGCACGCGCCATGGTGTTGCCACCGGTCGTGGCGCAAGCGTGACGACCGATGCTTGCCGCAGACCCGCCGGCCCGCGGACCCGCAGACCCGCCGGCCTTGCGGCCGACGCTCCCCAAACAAGACAGGCTGCCGGCTTCAGGCTTGACGCTGCCATGGTATTGCCGTTAACAGACCATCGCGCGCATGGCTAGCCCGATTATTCCTCCGGGCGCCTGGCTCGGCCTGCTCGGCGGCGGCCAGCTCGGCCGCATGTTCTGCATGGCCGCGCAAAGCATGGGCTACAAGGTGGCCGTCCTCGACCCAGGTGACGAAAGCCCGGCCGGCACGGTGGCCGACCTGCACATCCGGCGCGACTATCTCGACCCGCAAGGGCTGGAAGAACTAGCGCGGCTATGCAAGGGCGTGACGACCGAATTCGAAAACGTGCCGGCCAAGGCGCTCGAATTCTTGGCCGGCCATTGCCTGGTCAGCCCGATGGCCGAAAGTGTCGCCATCGCGCAGGACCGCATCCGCGAAAAGCGCTTTATCGAATCGGCCGGCATTGCCGTCGCGCCGCATGCGGTGGTGCGCCATGCAAGCGATTTCGACAACATCGATAGCGCGCTGTTCCCCGGCATCCTAAAGGTCGCGCGCCTGGGCTACGACGGCAAGGGACAGGCGCGGGTGGCGTCGGCCGACGCCGCCCGCGCGGCCTTCGCCGGTTTCGGCGCCGTGCCCTGCGTGCTGGAGAAACAACTCGAACTCAAGACCGAGATTTCGGTGGTGGTCGCGCGCACGCGCGATGGCAGCGTCGCCACCTATCCGGTGGCCGAAAACGAACACAAGGGTGGCATCCTCGACACCAGCATCGTGCCCGCGCGCATCGCGGCGCAAGAGGCCGAAGCCGCCCGCACTGCGGCGTTGCGGATCGCCGCGGCGCTCGACTATGTGGGCGTGCTGTGCGTGGAATTCTTCGTGCAAGAAGACGGCGCGCTGGTGGTCAACGAACTCGCCCCGCGCCCCCACAACAGCGGCCACTACACCATCGACGCCTGCATCACCAGCCAGTTTGAACAGCAGGTGCGCGTACTGGCCGACCTGCCCTTGGGCGACACCCGCCAGCACACGCCGGCGGTCATGCTCAACATCCTGGGCGAGAGCTGGAGCGGGCCGCACGCCGGCGAAGCGCCGCAATGGGAGCAGGTGCTCGCGCACGGCATGGCGAAACTGCACCTGTACGGCAAGTCGCAGGCACGGCGCGGGCGCAAGATGGGCCATGTCACGGTATTGGGCGCGAACATGTCCGCAGCACTGGCATCGGCCGCGGCGATCCGCATCTTGCTCTCGCCGTGACCGACGCAGAAGTCCGGCGCGCGGTCGAAGTGCTGGCGCGCGGCGGCCTTATCGGCTTGCCGACAGAAACCGTGTACGGCCTCGCTGTGGATGCGTCCAACGCGGCAGCGGTGGCGCGCATGTTCGCCGCCAAGGGCCGTCCCGCCGACCACCCTGTAATCGTGCATCTGGCCCGAGCCGACGAGATCGACGACTGGGCGATCGATGTTCAGCCGTCCGCCCGCCGCCTGGCCGCCGCCTTCTGGCCCGGCCCGCTGACCCTGATCGTCAAACGTGCGCGCCATGTGCTTGACGCCGTCACCGGCGGCCAGGACACCGTGGGCTTGCGCGTGCCCTCGCATCCGATAGCGCATGCGGTACTCGCGGCATTCGCGCGCGAGCGCGCGCCGCATCCGGCGGGCGTGGCGGCGCCTTCGGCCAACCGTTTCGGCCGCGTCAGCCCGACTACCGCCGCGCATGTGCGCTCCGAGTTCGGCGCTGCCATCGACCTCGTAGTCGACGGTGGGCAAAGCGCGGTCGGCATCGAATCCACCATCGTTGACTGTTCCGGCACGGAAACCCGGATTCTGCGCCCCGGCGGCATCACGCGTGAACGGGTGGCTAGCGTGCTCGGCGCAGAAACATTGGCTGCGGCGCGCGCGACTGCGGCGCCGCGCGTGTCGGGCAGTCTCGACGCCCACTATGCCCCCGTTACTCGGACCCACCTTGTCGACTCCGACGATCTCGGCGCCTGGCTTGCGCAAGCCACGGACAAGCGAGTCGCGCTGCTGTCCATCAACCTGCCGAAGGTGCCGGTGGCAGTGCATGTGCGCGCCAGCCGCGATCCGCAAGTGTATGCCCACGACCTGTATGCAGCCTTGCGCCGGCTCGATGGCGCGGGTTGCGATGTGATCGTGGTCGAACAACCGCCAGCACAGGGCGACTGGGAGGGCGTCAGCGATCGTCTGCGCCGTGCGGCATTTGGGTCCGGATTTTGACCCCAAGTCCGACAGGCTGCTAGGCCCGTCTCATGTGGACCTCCGGCAGCGTGGCGAGGAACGACTGCACCGCGCCGAGTACGACAGCGAGCTGGTCGCGATGCGGCGAATGCTTGCAATCCGGAATTTTGAACAACCGCGTGCGGTGGTTGCGGCGCGCGATTTCTTCGATCTGATAGAGCGTGCCGTACTGGTCGTCCTCGCCCTGGATGGCAAGGATGGGCGCCTTGATCAGGGGCAGGTCGGCCTCGATGTTCCAGGCGCGAAACGCGGGCGCAAGCCAGATGTCGTTCCAGCCGCGGAAAGCGCCTTCGACGTCGTCATGGTGGCGCGCCAATTTTTGCGGCAGGTCGGTGGTTTCCCACGCGGTGCGCGCCTCCTCGATGCTGGCGATCGAAATGTCCTCGACCTTCACGTGCGGCGCCATCGCGATCACGCCGGTGGCCGAATGGCGGCTGGCGTACAAGAGCGCGATCGAGCCGCCGTCGGAATGACCGAACAGCACCGGCCGTTCGATGCCGAGCGCGACAAGCAGCGCCGGCAATAAGTCGAACGCCTCGCGGTGCATGAAATCGGCGCTGCGCAGGTTGCGGCGCGGGCCGAGGGGGTCATTGCCGTCCGGCAGGCTCTCGGAATTGCCGTATCCAACGCGTGAATAGGCGACTACCGTGTGTGCGGTCGTGGCCGCCACGCGTGCCGGAAAGTCGCGCCACATTGAAACCGACCCCAGGCCTTCGTGCAGCATGACAACGGCGGCGCGATTGCCGGCGCCGGGATGGCGCTCGTATTCGATACTGCGGCCGAGAATGTCGACAATAGGCATTCAGACTGGACGGCCAAGTGTGCAAACCTGCTCTTGACCGGCTCTGGGTGGGTTTGATTCACCGACGGGTCGCGGCGCCTCAAAGGGTGAACGATTCCGCGACGGCCAAGCACTACCTGCCGCGCAGCTTGAATCTCTGGATTTTACCGGTGGCGGTCTTCGGCAATTCGGCAATGACCTCGATCCAGCGCGGATACTTGTGGGGGGCGAGTTGCGCTTTCACCTGTGCCTTCAATTCGTCGTCGCCGGCGTTCATGCCGGACTTGAACACCACGTAGGCTTTCGGCTTGATCAGGTGCTCGTCGTCTTCATGGGCGACCACCGCGGCCTCCGGCACGGCGGGGTATGGCAGCAGGTGCCGGGCGAATATCGTTCGGTGTTTCGCCGCCTGATCGTCACCCAGGGCGACACTGAGCCGACGTCAGTGGAGCAGCAGCGCCTGCTTGGCCACACCTGCCCCTCGCTCTACGATTTACGCAACCTGTTCCAGGTGAACGTGGAGGAGGGTCGCCACCTTTGGGCGATGGTGTATCTGTTGCGCGCCTACTTCGGCCGCGACGGCCGCGAGGAGGCCGAGGAATTGCTCATGCGCCATTTCGGCGACGCCGACAAGCCACGCATACTCGGCACCTTGAACGAGCCGATCGCCGACGGGCTGTCCTTCTTCATGTTCACCTACTTCACCGATCGCGACGGCAAGTGCCAGTTGAAGAGCTTGGCGGAGTCGTCCTTCGATCCCCTGGCGCGCACCACCCGCTTCATGTTGACTGAAGAGGCGCACCACATGTTCGTCGGCGAAACCGACATCGGCCGCGTGGTCCGGCGCGCGCTCGAGGTGATGAAGGACCTTGGCACCGACGACCCGGCAGCCGTGCGCCGCGCCGGCGCCATCGATTTGCCGATGGTGCAGAAATACGTGAATTTCTGGTTCTCGTCCGCGCTCGACCTGTTCGGCTTGGAATCTTCCTCCAACGCCGGTTCCTATTTCGCCAACGGGATCAAGGGCCGGCCGGACGAAGCCAAGTTCGCCGATCACCGCGAGATCGACACCAGCTATTCGTTCCAGGCGCCGGATGGCGTGGGCGGGGTGCGCACAGAAGAAGTGTCGATGCGCAACGCGATGAACGCTGTCACCCGCAACGAGTACGTCAGGGACTGCGAAATCGGCTTCAAGCACTGGAACAAGCTCATCGAGCGTGCCGGATTCGCCTTCGAGCTCAAGCTGCCGTCGGACCGCTTTCACCGCGCCATCGGTGCCTGGGCCGGTGTTCCCACTGACCTTGCCGGCAATCCGGTGACCAAAGAGGCCTACGACGCATTGTGCGAGTCGGCCCTGCCTTCCGCAGAGGACCGCCACTTCGTCAAGGGCCTGCAACAAAGAGTGGTCGAGCGCGGCAAGATGGCCGCCTGGATCGCGCCGCCTGATCGCGGTATCAACAACCTGCCGGTGGACTACGAGTACGTGCGCCTGACTTGAGAACTTTGTCACACGAAAACAGGGGCGCAGCACGGACCCCGTTGTTCTCTTTGTGAATCAATCTTGAGTTGACAGCCTTTTACCTTGTGTTTCTTACGTTTCCCCGCGCACGCTCGTAGTATCGAAGCTGGTTGCATTTTCATGTTTTCACTTGCGAGGTGTCCCATGTACCTGATGTTCGTCAGCCTGCTCGTTTTCCTTGGCGCGGTCGCAGCCGGCGCGCTTGCCTATCGCTGGCTGATCGCCGAGCAAAAGAATCAGACCTACGGCACCATCGTCGTGCCGCGCAAGGCAGTTGCGCGCAAGCCGGGCGTGATCGCAAAGACGCTGGGCTTTTGCAGAAACTTCGCCGTGAGCATGGTGCGGCCGATCGACTGGCGAGCCCTCAGTCTGCGCCCTGGCCTGGTGCGCATCGACGAGCCTACGCAAACTGGAACGCGTAGCTGAAGGCTTTCTGCCAACGTCCGGATCGAAAACCCATCTCGGCGCGACGTCCTCGCCCGCTACCAAGAGCCTGCCGTTCACCGGCATCGCCTTGTGGGGGCCTTTGTTTGGTCCTCGCCGCAAGCCCGCCGTCAAGGCATGGCGCTTGCCTTGTCAGCCGCTGGAAGTCGGCGCCGCAGGGACGCCACGTTTTGGCCCGGCGATTCCCGGGTGTGACACCGGCCCGGCGACGGTAGCCGGGCGGCAGTACTATTCGCTTCCCTAAACCCGGAGTGTTCCGCCATGCCGACCGTTCGTCTCAATCCTCCAGGCATCTCCAAGCCCACGGGCTATTCCCACGTGGCCATCGTCCCGGCCGGCCGCCAGGTCCATGTGGCCGGGCAGGTCGCGATGAACGAAGCGCGCCAGCTGGTCGGGCGCGGTGACTTAGCCGCGCAGGCCGAGCAGGTCTACACCAACGTCGCAGCCGCTCTGGCAGGCGCGGGCGCAAAAATTGCCGACGTGTTCAAAATGGTCACCTACGTGGTCGATCTCACGCCCGACAAGGCCGCCGCAGTGCGGGCGGTGCGCAACCGCCATTTCGGTGACGGCCCGTATCCGGCGTCCACGATGGTGGGAGTCACCTCCCTGGTCGATCCGGACCTCATGATCGAAGTCGAGGTCATCGCGCTGCTTGAATAGGCGGTTGCCGGCGTGACCCGCAGCCGGTATCCCGGCAGATGCGATGACTTGCGCGCGAGTGAGGTCGCGCGCCGTTGCGATGGTCGCCGTCAGATGCCAGCCATGCCTTTTTCGACAAAACTCAGGTCCCAAGCGTCGTCGAAACGGAAGCTGCCCGGCACACCAGGCTGATTGAGGAGCTTGAGCTCGGCGTCGAGGAATTCCACGTTACGCTGGAATTGCGGGCGGGTGGGTACCGGGGTCTTCATGTACATCGCCGCGTTGTTGGCGAAGGCGCGTTCGAACAGGTCGTCTTCGAGGTCCTTGAAGTATTCGCGTGCCCACTTGCGAAACGCGGCCCGGTCGCCGTGGATGGCCTTCAACGCCAGTGCGATGCCGCGGCAATAGGTTGCGAGTTCGCGCGGTTTTTCCTTGATGGTTTTTTCGGTCACCGACGCGGTTATGTAAAGGTAATCGACTAAGTCCGGGGGCGGGTTGTTGACCATGTTGAACAGATAGACGCCACCGAACTTCGACACCGCCACATCCGAGGTGGGCGACGAAAGGCAGAAACCGTCGATCTGCCCACGATCGAACGCGGCGATCATCGCTGCCGGTCCGCCCTGCACCGGCACCAGTTGCGCTTCGCGGTCGGGGTTGATCTTCGCGACGTTCATCATGTAGCGCGTCAACTGGTCCGGACCGGCGCCTGGGCCGGTGGTGCCGATGCGCAAGCCTCTGAGCACCGCAGCTTTGATGGCCACCGGCGAAGCTTCGGTGACGCCGGCACGCTCCGCGAAGGCTTTCTTGACCACGATGTTCGAGGCGTACTTGTTGACGAAGCCGCAAATCATTTTTACCGGCTGTTTGCGAATTTGCACCCGCATGTTCTGCGTCGGGGCTCCCAGCAGAATGTCGGCCGCGCCGGAAAGAAGCGCATCCTGATTCACTCCGCGATTGGTGGCGGCCAGGCTGAGGGTCAGGCCCGCCTTGTCGAAAAGCCTGTTTTGCGCGGCATGGTCTTCCGGACTCCACAACCACGAGCGCGCGGTGGAGCGTATCGACGTAAGCTTGCCGGCTGTCGCCGGTTGCGCAATCACCCGAGGCGCGGCGCCGACGAAAGAAACGGTGGCGATGCCTTTTAGGAGCAGGCGGCGTTCCGCAGACCTGTCCATGCTTGTTGCCTCAGGCGCCGGCGCTGCCGTTGCGCAGCAGGCGGCCCGGCATGCAGAGGCCGACCGGCCATGCGGCCTCCGGCGCCGGCAGCACCGTGCCATTGACCACAACCGCCTTGATGCCGCTGGGTTTGGAGATCAGCCGGTCCGCACCGGCGGGCAAATCGTAGATGCGTTCGAGCGGGCCGGCGCCGACGGTGTCGGGGTCGAACACCACCACGTCGGCAGGTCGGCCGACCTGCAGCAGCCCGCGGTCGCGAATGCCGAACACCTGTGCCGGGCGGCTGGTGAGCATTTGCACGGCACGTTCGAGTGACAGCGTCTGGCGTTCGCGTACCCAGTGTCCAAGCAGGTGGGTGGTATAGCAGGCGTCACAGAGTTGCGACAAATGCGCGCCGCCGTCACCCAGGCCAAGCACCACATTCGGATCGAGCAAAATTTCTTCAACCTCGTCTTCGTCGAAATTAACCACGGGCACGCGAAAACGCACCGGCGCGCCGGGTGAGAGCGCAAGGTCGAGCATGAGGTCCACGGCGTTGATGCCGCGCTCGTTGGCGATTTCCTTGACACGGCGCCCGACCAATTGCGGTTCCGCCGGGCAAAACGACACCTCGGTCAGACGCCAACTGGCGCGGCGCGATTCGCCTTCGGCACGGCCGGCAGAGAAGTGCTGGTCGCGGTGCCCGCGGCCCTTCACCTCTTCGCGGAACTGGTGGCGGAACGCCGGGTCGCAATAAATGGCGGCCCGCGCCGCCGCGTCCGTCGCTTTGCGCACCGGCTCGAACAGCTTCCATGTGTCGAACACCACCGGCGAGCGGAAATCGTATTCGATCACGATCGGGCGGCATGCGGTTTGCGGATAGATCGGCAGGCCGCGCGCAACCAGGTCGGCACTCTTCTCGAGCGTGTCGCGATGGCCGCCGGCGCCGCGCTGCCCGGCTAAGAGCGCGGTCCAGCAGACCGCAGCGCCGCTGGCCTGGTGCAGTTTCTCGAAAGTCTCGAAATCCGGCTCGCGCAACAGGTTGTAGTGAATCATGCCGCTGCCGGCTTCGCGCACCGCGCCCGCCAATGCCAGCACCTCGCCTTTCGTGGCGAGCCGGCTCGGCACCGGTTTGCCGTCGAATCCGATATGCACCGGAGAGACGGAAGTGGCAAACGCGATCGCGCCGGCCTTCAGGCCCTCGGTGACGATGGCGCGCATTTGCGCGATTTCCGCATCGGTCGCGGCGCGCTCGACAGCGGCCTCGCCCATCACGTATAACCGGGTGGGCGTATGTCCGATCATCACTGCGGTATTGATCGCCGTGCCACGTGTTTCCAGGGCGTCGAGGTATTGCGGAAAGGTCTCGAACGGCCAGTCCGCACCGATCCCGGCTTCCAGCGCCGCCAGACTCATCGCTTCCACACGCTCGAGCGTGCGCAGGATGCGTTTGCGGCCGTCGGCGCGCGTGGGTGCGATGCCGAAGCCGCACGAGCCCATCACCACGGTGGTCACGCCGTGCCAGGGTGAAATTGTCATGAGAGGGTCCCACAGCACCTGCGCGTCGTAGTGGGTATGGATGTCGACGAAACCCGGACACACTACATGGCCGCGCGCGTTGATGGTGCGACGCGCCGCGTCCGGCGCATGGCCCAGGGCCACCACCTTGCCGTCGGTGATACCGACATCTCCGATGCTGCGCGGCGCGCCGCTGCCATCGATCAGGGTGCCGCCTTCGATTTTCAGATCGTACATATCGAGCCTATCTCTGGCCGCGCCAGCGTAGCAGACGGGTTTCCAGCTTTTTCAGTCCCGCGTTGAGGATGATACCGGTTGCCGCCAGCACCGCCAGCCCGGCGAATACGCCCGCAGTGTCGAACAGGCCCGAGGCCTGGCCGATCAGGAAGCCAATGCCGCGGTTCGAGGAAATTAGTTCACCTACGACCGCGCCGATCAACGCGTAGGGCACCGATACTTTCAGGCCGGTGAGGACCCAGGCGGCGGCGGAAGGAAACACGACGTAACGCAACTGCTGCACCGAGGTGGCGCCCATGATGCTGGTGACCTGAAGGTAGAGCGGATTGACATCGCGTACTCCGGAAAAGGTGTTCAGGAACACCAGGAAGAACACGATCAGCGCCGACATCGCCACCTTGGATTCGATGCCGATGCCGAACCACAGGATCAGGAGCGGCGCCAGCGCGATCTTGGGCAGACAATACACTGCGGTGATATAGGGGTCGAACAGGCGCGCCAGCAGGTCCGAGCGGCCGAGCGCGAATCCGGTGAAGAACCCCGCCAGGCTGCCGATCACGAAGCCCGCGAACATCGCCTGAAACGTGTACGAAAACGCGTGCCACAAGGTGCCGTCGGTGCTCCATACCCATAGTTTGACCGCCACCGCTGCGGGCGAACTGATGAAGAAGGGGTCGATCAGGCGTCCCGACGCCGTATGCCAGATCGCCAGGAGCACGACTCCGATCCCGATTTGTCCCGCGCGGATGGCAAGATTGTGTTGGGCGACGCCCTCGGCGGCCGGCCGCGGCAGCGCTTCTGCCGCCAGGGCGGTGGTCGGAGCGACGCGAACCGCGCTCATGCGAAGGCCTCGGCGCGGCTGGCTTCGATTTCCGGCGCCAGCAGGTCCCACAGCGTCTGGTAGATGTCGCGATAGGCGGGCTCGAACTGGATTTTCAGCGGGTCGCGCGGGCGCGGCAGCGCGACTTTCTCGATCGCCTTGATGCGTCCCGGACGGCTCGAAAACACCACCACCCGGTCGGACATGGTGATGGCCTCGGCCAGGTCGTGGGTCACGAATACGATGGTCTTTCGCGCGCCCTCCCAAATACGCATCAACTCGGCCTGCATCAGCAACTTCAATTGCGCGTCGAGCGCGCCGAAGGGTTCGTCCAGCAACAGCGTGGCCGGGTCATAGCTGAGAATCTGCGCCAGCGCGATGCGCTTCTTCATGCCCCCTGAGAGCTGCGCCGGAAAATGGCCGCCGAAGCCTTTCAGGCCCACCAGTGCAAGCATCGCCGCGACGCGCGCGTCGATCACCGCGCGCGGCCGGCGCCGCAACTCCAGCGGCAGGCCGATGTTGGCTGCGGCCGTGCGCCATGGCAAGAGGCTTTCCTGTTGCGTCATGTAGCCGGTGGCGGTATTCGGACCGATGACCTCGCGGCCGTCGTGCAGGATTGCGCCCGCCGAGGGGGCGATGATGCCCGCGATCATGTTGAGGAGCGTCGATTTTCCGCAACCCGAGGGGCCGATGAAGGAGACGAACTCGCCGTCCTCGATGGCGAGATCGACCTGCCCGAGGGCGATGGTGCTGCGCTCGCCCGAGCGAAAGGTCTTGCCGGCGGCCTTGATCTCGATCATGCGCCCGGCCCGCGCTGCCTCGCGTCACGCGCCGTCAATCCGGCAAACCGTTCAGGATGAACATGGTTTCCAGGAGCGGGGTGGGCTTGCCGCCGAAGGCCGCGAACCAGCGGCCGAACAGGTCGGTCAACTGCGGTGAGCGGTAGACCTCGGCTAACGCGCGCGTGACGCTGACGCGAAAATCCGCCTGGCCGCGGCGGAACATCAGCCCATAGGGCTCGTAGGTGAATTGTTCGTCCGGCATGCGCAGCGTACCGGCGGCGCCGGCGGCCAGCGCCAGTCCGATCAGCACCGATTGGTCCGCCGAATAGGCATCCACCTTGCCCGAGCGCAGCGCTTCGATGCCTTCCAGATGATCCTTCACGTTGACGATCCTGCCGTCGATCTTGCGCCTGGCAAAACCGATTTTCAGGGCATTTTCGGTGGTAGTGCCGGCGGCAACGGCGACGGCTTTTCCCGCGAGGTCGAGCACGCTCTTGATGCTGCTCTCGTTCCTGACCAAAATGTTGGCGCCGTCGACGAAGATCATCGGACTGAAATCGACCTCTTTCTGCCGTCCGAGCGTGTTGGTGGTGACGCCGCATTCGATGTCGACGGTGCCGTTCCGGACGGCCGTGAAGCGGCTCTTCGCATCGACCGGCACCCACTTGATCTTGAGGTCCTTGCGGCCCAGGTCGCGCCGCACCGTATCGGCCACGGCCAGGCACAAATCCACCGAGTAACCCTTGACCACTCCGCCATCGACATAGGAAAACGGCACTGCCGCATCGCGGTGGCCCATGACGATGGTGCCGCTGTTCTTGATGCGGGACATGGTGGCGTCTAACGCCCGAGCCGGCGTGGCCGCAATCATTACTGCGGCGAAGAGCAAACCCGCGACGGCCGGCTTGGTGAAAGTTTTCAAGTTTGAGTTCTCCATGGTGATGTTACTGACTGCCGGACTGCGACGACGGCGCCGGGCCGGAGTCCGCAACGCCAAGCCTTGACCGCAACCCGTATTTTGCGCGATTTCGCCTGCCCGGTCCGGATCACTGGCGCAACGGCGGGTAGGAGCGCCCTGTGGCGCTGCGGTGCACATCGCTACAGCTGCCGCTTGATTGTTCCGGTCGGATCATTCCCGATTGCCGTGTTCCTGGGGCGACGCAGGTTGAATACAACACCATGGGCGAAATATCTTGCATATATCGGCACTAGCGCCCATAGTGTTATGGCGATATTCAAGAAGTGTTGTTGTTGTTGTTCGGTTCAGTACCATTTGCGCGTAGTCCGGTATTTTTCCCTTCACCACCCCGCCGTCTTGACGTTCGCCCTCCGGGGGCATTCCCCTTTTCATTTTTTCAAGGAAGTTCAAGACATGGCAACAGGTACAGTGAAGTGGTTCAATGACGCCAAGGGTTTCGGATTCATCACCCCGGATGACGGCGGTGAAGATCTTTTTGCCCACTTTTCGGCGATCCAGGGCAGCGGTTTCAAGAGCCTGAAGGAAAACCAGAAGGTCAGCTTCGACGTCACCACAGGCCCCAAGGGCAAGCAGGCGGCCAATATCCGCGAACCCGAGTAGTTTTCGGCGCGGTTGAAGCATGGCGAAAGCCCGGCGTAAGTCGGGCTTTTTGTGTTGCGCACGTGCGACATGCACAAGCGGGACTGGCGCTTGGTGCCGAGTTTCCATTTAGCGGGCGCAGCGGAATCCGATGTTGTGATGTCCGGCGAGCGGCGCCCTTGAGAGGCTGCGACCGCGCTGTGTGGTGGTGACTTCGGCGGCGCTCGAGTCGTGCCCGCCGCCGCGCGTACCGCGCACGCCTGCGGTGTCGATGTCCTCGCGGCCGTCGTCGGCGCGATACGGGTATGGCCAATAGAGGCTCGCCACCCACTCCCACTGGTTGCCCGCCATGTCCTGCACGCCGTAAAGGCTGGCGCCGGCGGGAAGTGCGTCCACCGCGACGGTTTGCGTCCAGCCGGCGCCGAAGTGTGCACGGTTCGCGTCCGGCGCGGCATTGCCCCAGGGGTAGCGGCGCGCGTCGGTGCCGCGCGCGGCTTTTTCCCATTCCGCTTCGGTCGGCAGGCGCTTGCCTTTCCAGGCGCAATAGTCGCGCGCCCCAGCCCAGGTCACTTCGTTCACCGGATGGCGTTCGAGGCCGCCGTCGGCGCGCCAGCGACCGTCAACCCGATGGATTCTGGCGTCGCCGTCGTCGTCATCGTAGCGGCGGTAGGGCTCTGCGTCGCGGATGCCGCGCGGTCCGTGCGCGTCGAGAAAGGCGGCGAAATCCGCGTTGGTCACAGGCAGGCGATCGATCATGAAGCGTGCAAGTTCGACCCGGTGGGCCGGCCGTTCATCGACCGGGCCGTCGTCCTGGCCCATGGTGAAGGCACCGGCCGAAATCGGCAGCATGTCAGGCGTCTGCGCCCCTGCTACAGCCCACATCAGCAGAAAAGCAACGGCGCATGGCCGGTGCAGCTTCCTCACGCCGGCGCCGGTTCGGCAGCGGCGAAGTCGAGCAGGGCCTTGGCGCCGTTCGGGTCATGGCAGAACAGCTGCCACTGACCGTCGGCGGAATTTGCCAGGCGTCGCAAATCGTGGTCGACGCTGCGGCTCCTGAGGCGGCGTGCGGTGCCCGCGAGGTCGGTGGCGCTAAACGCCATGTGATCGATTACGCCGGGCGGCATTTTGGCGCGCGATTTGCCTCCTATCACGTGCAGGATCGCGCTTGCGCCGGAATACAGCCACAGCCCGGGAAAGGTGAACGGCGGCCGCCAGCCGACGTGCAGGTCGAGCAGGTCGCAGTAGAAAGTGCGGGTGGCTTCGACATTGTCGGTGAGAATGGTGAAGTGGTTTATGCCCTGGATTGCCATGCAAAGTCTCCGTGATTGTCTGGTGCAGGCTGCATGATGCCAAAGCCCGCACCGGCGCGCGCGGGCTGCGAAGAAAACGCATCCGGCTACACTTGCGTCTTTCCAGGTTCGCGACGCGCCGGCGTCCTCCAGACCCATGTCGACCGCCTCTCCGCTCATCCCCTCCACCCACGGCTTAGACCACCTGCTTCAGGCTGCGCGAGCGCTTGGCGCCGAACCGGCCTGCGAACGTTTCGTCTTTCTGCGCCATGGCCAGACCGCGCGTAACGCGCTGCGCATCTTCCAGGGGCCCGAGGAGCCGCTCGACGCCACCGGCGAAGCGCAGGCGCAGGCGGCTGCGGAGCTGCTTGCCGGTGAAGGCTTCGCCAGCATCATCGCGAGCGACATGCAGCGCGCGCACCGGACCGCAAGCGTCGTCGCGCAACACCATGTGTGCACGCCGCTGGCTTGCCGCGGGCTGCGCGAGCGCAATTTCGGCGCGCTCATCGGCACCTCGTCGCGCGAACTCGACTGGACCTGCGACCCGCCCGACGGCGAATCGCTCGACGCCTTCGTCATGCGGACCCGCGCCGGCCTGACCGAAGCCTGGGCCCGGCCGACACCGCTCCTGATCGTCGCGCACGGCGGCATCTTTTACGTGCTCGCGGGACTGCTCGGGGTGACGATCACGCCTGCGTTGTTCGGCAATGCCTTGCCGCTGCGTTTCGAGCGCGGCGTGGGCGGATGGCGCGTAACGCCGCTGGCGGCCGGCAGTCCGGGCGAATCCAACATCGCCTGAATCCCGCAGCGCGTCGAATGCGCTTTCCCATTCGTCGTCTCGATGTCCGGGCGAGTCCAACATCGCCTGAATCCCGCAGCGTGCCGCACGGGCAGAGCAGGCTGCGCAGCCGCTGTCGGCCCGGCGTCAAGCCGCGTCTGGCTGTCGTATAGTGCGGGCCGCCGGCTCGCGTCACAAGGTTCCTCCATGCAACTGAAAATGTCCGAAAATTCACTCTTCGCGGTGCTGCTGCGTTCGCCATGGTGGATCAGCTTCTTGATCGCCATCGCCTTGGGCGCCGGCGCCTACGCCCTGTTTCCGCGCGACATGAGGGCATTGGCGCCGTTTGTCGGCTTGCCTTTCGTGGTCACCGGTTCAATGGCGGCATGGCGGCAATGGCGTGCGCCGGGCGCGGCGCGCATCGTCGCCACCCTGGCCGCCGTGGAGTCGATGGCGTGGCGCGAATTCGCCGCGCTGGTGGAAGCGGCGCTGATACGGGACGGCTACGCGGTCACGCGTGCCGACGGGGCCGCCGACTTCGTGGCCGTCAAGGGCGCGCGCACCACGCTGGTGTCGTGCAAACGCTGGAAGGCCGCCAGCCTCGGCATCGAGACTCTGCGCGAACTGGAAGCTGCGCGCCGCGCCCAGGAGGCCTACGAAGGCATGGTCATCGCCACCGGCCGGGTATCGGACAACGCGCGCCGTTTTGCCATCGATCGCGGCATGCGCATCCTGCAAGGCGCGGAACTGGCGCAATTGCTGCCGCCCAAGCTGCTCGCCGCCAGAGCGCCGGCTTGAGCATTGCGCAGGCGGCGGCGAATCGCCGCGGCATTCTCTGCATGGCCGGCGCGATGGCCTGCTTCGTGGTCAACGATGCCTTAGTCAAGGTCGCCAGCGCCGCCTTGCCGATGGCGCAAGTCATCCTGCTGCGCAGCCTCATGGTCGCGCTGATCGTGCTGGCTGCGGCCCGCGCCACCGGAGCGACGGCGCGTCTGCACAAGGCAGCGAACCCGCGCGTGCTGCTGCGCGCCGTTATCGATGCCGGCGCGACCATCATGTACATGTCCGCCCTGGTTCATGTGCCGCTCGCCAATGCGACCGCGATCAATCTCGTTGCGCCACTGATCATGGCGCTCCTGGCGGTGCTGTTCCTGAACGAGCGGGTGGGCAGGGACCGCTGGCTCGCCATCCTGGCCGGTTTCTTCGGTGTGCTCCTGATCATCCAGCCGCGCGCGCAAGGCTTCAACGCCTGGGCGCTCCTGACGCTCGCAGCGACATTCCTGCACGCTTTGCGCGACCTGATCACGCGCAGGATCGACCAAGACATTGCGTCGATCCTCATCACCTTCGCGGCCGCCGTCGCGGCCTGCCTCATGTCGGCCACATGGAACCTGGTCGAAGGGCGCTGGCTGGCGTTTGGCCTGCTTCAGGCAGGCCTTGTGTTGTGTTCGGCGCTGTTCGTCGCCGGCGGCTTCTTTCTCATGGTTGCCAGCATGCGCCAGGGGGACATGTCGGTGGTCGGCCCGTTTCGCTACAGCGGCCTGCTGGTGGCGCTGGTGCTGGGCTACGCGATATGGGAGGACGTGCCCAACTTTCTCGCGTGGTGCGGCATTGCCCTGATGACCGCGGCCGGTCTATGGGTTCTACACGGCGAACGTGCGCGCCGACACAACATCCCGGCGCCGGACTGACCGCTCGATTACGCGATCAACCGGCACCTGCCGGAACCGCAGCGAACCCGAAAAACGCGCGCCAAGCTCGATAGTCGACGATGATGGCCGGCAGCGGGCGCTTGCCCGAGCCGTGCCATGCCCTACTTTTTCGGCTCAGCCTTCGCCGTCGGGGCCTTTTTCTTGCCCTTCTTCTTGGCGCCCTTCTTGGCCATGCCGTCCTTCTTCATGCCGTCCTTGGTCGCGCCGTCTTTCTTGTCGGCCATCTTGGCACCGGCGTGCGCCGCGCCAAATGCGTTGCCGGAAATGGCGAACATGCATGCGATTGCGAGTGCGAGAATGCGTTTCATGAATTACCCCTGTGAAGATCGATCGAACCATCCGGCGGCCGACCGGCTGCGTATAGCGGGATTGAGCCTGAATCGCACCCGCCGCCCCAATTCTTCCCGCCAGCCCTGCGGCAAGCTAACACAAGTGCGCGACCCCATGCAAAAAATCCTGACCTTGCTGCGTCGATCCTGCGCCGCCGCCGGGCTTGCCGGCCTTGCCGCGGCCGCGCCCTGCGCGTACGCCGGGGAGCCCTACAAGCCGGCACGGGACAGCATTGTTCTCGAGCGGCTGCCCTGGCGCGCGGACGGCGAAGCCGCGCGCCTGGCGTCGCTGCGCCTGGCTGCGTCCGCGCGCCCGGGCGACGCCACGGCAGCCGTTGATCTGGCACGGCATGCGTTCCTGCTGGCCACCGCGCACGGCGATTCGCGCTGGGCGGGCATGGGGGAGGCCGCGCTCAGACCCTGGTGGGACCGGCCGGACGCCCCGCCCGACGTGTTGCTTATGCGCGCCCTGCTCAAGCAGTATCGCCACGCGTTCGACGCCGCTCTGTCCGACCTGGGACTGGCGCTCAAGGCGGCGCCGACACGCGCGGACATCCGCACCTGGCGCGTGGCGATCCACCTGGTGCATGCCGACATCGAGGCGGCGCGTGTCGATTGCGAGGCCTTGTCCTTGACCAGCCAGCGCCAGGAACTGCGCGAATGCCGGGCCTGGATCGCCGGGCATTCCGGTGACGCGCAAGGTGCTTATGCGGAATTTCGCCGCCTCGCCGCTCTGGCGCCGGAATCGGCGGGCGCGCGCCGCTGGCTTTTCGCGCAGCTGGCGGACAACGCTTTGCGCCTGGGCCGCGTGGCCGACGCTGAAACGCATTTACGCGACGCGCTGGCGCTGCCGGGGCCGGACCATGCCGCGCTGATCGCGCTGGCCGACTTGCTGCTTGACCACGGTCGCGCGCGCGAGGCACTGGTGCTGCTCGGTGCCGAGCACCAGTCGGACGCGGCCTTGCTGCGACGGTCACTGGCGCGCCGCAAACTGGGCGACCCGGGTTGGCGTGAAGAGGCGGAACGATTGCAGGAGCGCCAGCGTGCCGCGCGCGCGCGCGGCGAGGCATTGCGCGAAAGCGATGAAGCCCGTTTGCGGCTGGAGTTATTCGATCAGCCGGCCGCCGCCCTCGCGCTGGCGCAGTCGAACTGGCGCATCCAGCGCGAATCGGCCGACGCGCGCATCCTGCTTGAGGCTGCGCTCGCAGCGAAGACGCCGCAGGCCGCCCGACCCGTGCTCGAATGGCTGGAGCGAACCCGCGTACAGGAACCCCGACTGATCGAGTTGGCGCGAACGCTGCGCCCCGGAGGCTAGAGGCCTTGCATGCCGGCCTGCGCCTGGGTCTGGCGACGATCGCGCTCCTCGGCAGCTTGCTCTTCGCGTGCGGGACGGCGTATCCGCATGCGAGCAGCAATGCCTATCTGCTGATCACACCCGCCGCCGGTGGCTTGACGCTGCGCTGGGACATCGCGCTACGCGATCTCGAACTCGCGGTCGGGCTCGATCGGGACGGCGACGGCGCGATCACCTGGGGGGAACTGCGCGCTCGCGAAAAAGACGTCGTCACCTATGCATTGGCGCGTCTTTCGATCGAAGACGGCCGGGGCCCTTGTGCGATCGGCGCACCGGAACTCCTGACGAGCACGTTGTCGGACGGCGCCTATGCGGTGATCCGCGCGCCCCTGGCGTGCAGCGAAGGCGCGCAGCCGGAACACCTGACGATCAAATACAGCGCGCTGTTCGACATCGACGCGCGCCATCGCGGCCTGGTGCGATTCGGTGTGGCTGAGCGTGCCGCTACGGCCGTGATGACGCCCGAACAGACCACCCAGCGCCTCGCACCGGCGCGCAAATCCACCTGGCGCGAATTCGCCGAATACACGCGCGAGGGTGTCTGGCATATCTGGAAGGGCTTCGACCACATGCTCTTCCTGATTGTTCTGCTGCTGCCGGCGGTGTATGTGCTCGTGCCTGGGCAGGCGCGCGGCCGGCATGGGCCGGCGCTCGGCCCAGCTGCGGCGCTCGGGCCGGTTCTGCTCGACGTTTTTCGCATCGTCACCGCCTTCACGCTGGCACACTCCATCACGCTGACGTTAGCCGCGCTCGAGTGGGTGAGCCTGCCCGCGCGCCTGATCGAATCGGTCATCGCAGTCTCGGTGATTCTGGCGGCCGCCAACAACCTCACCCTGTGGGTGATACGGGGCCGCTGGATCCTGGCGTTCGCCTTCGGCCTGATCCACGGCTTCGGCTTCGCCAACGCACTGCGTGACCTCGGACTGGCGCAGGGACGTTTCGTGCCGGCCTTGCTGGGGTTCAACCTGGGCGTCGAAGCCGGGCAACTCGCAATCGTCTTGCTGATCGTGCCGGCGATGTTCGCGTTGCGCGCGACCCGCGCCTATCGCAATGTGTTGATGATCGGCGGTTCGCTGGCCGTGATGGGCATTGCGTCGATCTGGTTCGTCGAGCGCGCTTTCGATCTGGTGATTCTCGACTTGGGCATGAAATGAGCAGCCGCGCCGCCTTCAGGCAGCCAATCATGAAATGAACGATCGCAGCGCCATCAGGCAGCCACCCATGAAATGTATCGCCGCGCCGCCTTCAGGCCGCCACCTCGAACGTGAGGTTGCCCCAGAAACTGTCCCAGTCGGCGTCGGCCGTATCGGTTGTCGGAATCATGTGAACCAGACTGATCATCCACTTGCCGGCATACGGCAGGCTGAACGACACATGGCCGCTGCGGTCGGTGTTCGCGCGAATGATCATGGTCTGATTGTTGCCCTTGTTCCAGGCCTTGACCAGTCGGCCGGCGATCGGCTTGTCGTCGAAGGTGATCGCGAAGTCGAATTGCGCGCCTGCACGCAGCCCGAGGGGGTCGTTCCGCGGCACGATCTCTAAGCGCTGGCCGGTGCGGGCGGCATGGGTTGCATCCGATTGCCCGCCCACCCGCAACAGGGCCTTGACGCAACGTCGGTAGCGTTCCCGTCCGGGTCGGCTCGCATTGGCGGCGGCTTCGCGCTGCTGCACGATCTCGTCCAGACCCTCGTCGTGCAAATAGGCGTGGAACTTGTCTGCGGAAAGCGTGATAAGCGTGGGCTGGCTGTCGAACGCGAGCAGGTGTGTGCCCGGCTTCGCGGCGTCGATCCGGAGTTCGCCGCGTGGCGTTTTCAGCGTCGCGCGGGCCAGCAAATCCTCGGTCGCGGCCGCGCTGATGCGGCGCAGGGCTGCGGCATGTTCGGCCGCGAACGCCACCTGGTCGCCGACGAAATTCTCGCCAACCCAAAGGGTCAGGCGCACCGAAGTGCCGGCCGCCGGCGAGTAAGGCTCGGCCTGCAACCAGAATTCGTGCGCTGGGGTGGAGAACGAGACCGCAAGGATGGTCAGGGCGGCAAGCGCGCGGCGCATGCCGCCGCCGCGCGCC
>JAYVST010000449.1:0-3230 GCA_043775255.1 Burkholderiales bacterium | reverse complement strand
GCGTGGCCAGTCAAGGCGGACGGATCGGACACGCTGCCGGAATCGATGAAGCCAGTGCCACCGTTGGTGCTGTTCGCAGCCGTCGAGAAGACCCCGTTGCCGTTCTTGATGCGCATGAATATGTCGCTGCCGGACGCCGAGATCCCGACCAGCCGGCCCGACGCTGCTTCCAGTTTGCGGCTGCCGTCGTCGCCCTGGTAGTTCACCCCGCCGGTACCGGTGTCGAACGGCTTGCTGGATTCGGAGTATCCGGCGAAGAGGTAGGCGCCGGTAACATCCCTGGCGTTGGCAAGCCCGGTCAATTGAGCCAGCATCGCATCGATTTCGCCGGCAATGGTCTGGCGGTCGACGGCGGACAGAGTGCCGTTTTGCGCCTGCAACAAGCGCTCCTGCGCGCCTTGCAGCAACAGGCCCACCTGCCCCAGCGTCGATTCGGCAACTGTCAGCGAATTGCTTGCCGCCGTCTGGTTGGCCTGCAGCCGTTCGTTGCGCCCAAGCGATTGTGCCACCCGCAACGCGTTGGATGCGCCGGAGGGGTCGTCGGCAGCGCTAAGGATGCGCCGCCCCGTGGACATCTGTTGCTGGGTTTTCACGAGTTCCGCCTGTGCGCGCAGGAGTGCACTGGTACCCGCTTCGTAGTAACTGCTGGTGCTTACGCGCATCTGGCTTGCTCCTATCGCATTATGGAGAGGATGTTGTCGAACAAAGTGTTGGCAATCGCAATCACTCGACTGGCGGCCTGGTAGGCCTGCTGGTACTTGAGCAGATTGGCAGCCTCTTCGTCCAGGTTGACGCCGGATACTTCCTGCTGGGCGCCCTTGGCCACCGCCAGGACGATCGACTGCGCCTTCGCGCTGGAAGATGCGGTGCGCGCCTGATTGCCGACGCTCGAGACTACCTGGGCATAGGCCTCGCCGGCCGACAAGGCGCCGTTGCCGATCAAACGCGCGTCATCGAGCGCTGCAAGTGCGAGCAGATTGCCGTTGTCGCCACTGCCATTGGTGTTGGCGCCTACATTGAAGACATCGCCCGTCGCGGGCGTGCCTTTCAGGGTGGCCGTCCAGCCGTTGTAGGAGACGGTCATGCCCGGCGCATAGGTCAATCCGACGGGGTTGCCGGTACCGGCGCCGCTGACGTTGAAGGTGGTGGGGCCGGTAAATGCAATCGTCACGGGCTGCGTCAGGTTGGTCCCCGCAGGAGGCGTCACACCGTCGACCCGCAAGCCGGCAGCCCCCGCGTTGGCCGCGTTCGCACTCGCGCGTACGGGCAGCGCCGCAGCAATCCTGGCCGGGTCGGAGATCAATGCCGCCAGGCTGCCCGCAGCGGCGCGGGTTGGCATGACCTTGAAGCTGTCGCCAGCCGCCGGAGTGCCGCTCGAAAGCGTGAGTACGAATCCGTCGATCGATTGCGGCAAACTGGCAAAGACCTGCTGATTCTTGTCCGACAGGCGCGTGACCCTGTAGTTGCTGCCGTCGAAGTCCACCTGATAGTCGCTAGTGGTCACGGCGTCGTAGTTGGCAACCGTCGCAGTGAGCACTCCGCTTCCGGCATTGCGCGTGTTCGGCAATACCCGCGCCCCATCGAACGAGAACAGCGCACCACCGCGGGCGCCGTTGCGGTCCTGTCCTACTGCATGCTGGACGTTGAGTGCCGTGGCCAGCGCACCGGCGACCCGTCCGAGGGAGTTCTGCGCGATGTCAAGGACCTGGCTACGAAACGCAAGCACGCCACCGAGGCGCCCACCCGAGAGGAGAGACTCGCCGAACGGCAGAAATACGCCGCTGCGGGCGTCGCCCACGGTCAAGTTGGCGCCGTCGACCGCGCTCAATTGCGCGCTGACCGGGAACGCCATCGAGTCGAGCACCAGTGGCTGGCCGTTGGACAAGGCAACGCCAAGTGCGCCATTGCCCATGTCGGTGACGGAAATTCGTATTTCGCCGCCGATTTCGCGCAAGAGGAAATCGCGCCGGTCGAGCAAGTCGTTGGGCGGCTGGCCACCGCGACCTGCGGCGAGAACCAGCTGGTGATTCAGTTCGGCGATCTGGCTGGCGCCGGCATTGATCATTTCCACCGAGGCCTTCACCTGCTCGTTTAAGCCCGCACGCAGCGACTCGAGCTGGCCCGACACGTCCCGAAAACGGTTCGCCAGGGCCTCGCCGCTGGCGACCATGGTCTGGCGCGCGGCTCCGTCGGCGGGATTGGCGGCAGTGGTTCCAATCGACTTGAAGTAGTCGGTCAGTGCCGGCGAAACGCCGGCTGTGGCATCCGAGAACATCTGGTCGACACTGGCCAATTGCGCCGAGAGTGTGTCGAAGTAACTCGTCTGCGTCTGCGCCTCGCGCGCCTGCATGTCGAGAAAATGGTTGTAGGCGCGCTCGACGGTATCGAGATGCGCGCCTTGGCCGAGGTAGCCCGCGCCGGTGAATTGCGGGATATTGGTCGACTGCAGGGCGATTTGGCGCGAATAGCCGGGCGTGTTGACATTGGCGATGTTGTGCGACACCGCTGCCAGGCCCGCTTGTGCAACATTCAGGCCGGATACGCCGGTCCGGATCATTGTCATCGCATTTTCTCCTGGAGGCCTATCCCACGGCACGCAGGGTTTGCTGGATCACGGCGGTCAGCTTCCTGGCGTAGTGCGGATCGGTGGCATAGCCGGCCTGCTGCAGGCTTTGCGCGAATTGCGCAGCGTCGCCGGACTTGAGGGTGGCGGCGTAACGCGGATTGTTGCCGATCAGCCTGGCGTAGTCGGCGAAGCTCTCCGCATAGGAGGAGTAGGCGCGGAATTTTTCGCTGGTCTTGCGCGCCACTCCTCCCACATATTCTGTGGTCACTGCCTCAACAGTGGCGCCCTTCCAGCCTGCGCCGGCCTTGACACCGAACAGGTTGTGACTGGTGCCGCCGTCGGCGTGTTTGATCTCACGCTTTCCCCAACCCGACTCTAGCGCGGCCTGGCCGAGAATGAATTGCGCGGGCACCCCGGTGCTGCGCGCGGCCTCTTCCGCATCGCTCCAACGCGCACGCACGAAATCGCGCGCCGCCCCACCGGCTGCATTGGCGCCTTCGGTGACGCCAGACCCGGCGCCAGCTGTCATCGTGGCCGAGCGCAACCGGTCAAGCGTGCTCGCCGCCTCGCGTTTGCCGGCGGGCGCGAGATTGGCCGGATCGACAGTGCGGCGCTCGAGCTGTTTAACGATCATTTCGGCTAAACCGGCGCCCTTTTCGGATAG
>JAYVST010000448.1:0-8051 GCA_043775255.1 Burkholderiales bacterium | reverse complement strand
TGCGGCTGACGGCCCCGGCGCGTAAGCCAGGCCATCTCGACGCCAGGAAATTCGCGCACGTCGCTCATGAAGTACTGGGCGCGCACGATGTTGGCGGCGGTGGTGCCGGCCGCCTTGCAGATTTTCTCCGCGTAGGAAAGCACGGCGTTGGCCTGCACGTTGGCCGCATGCGAGAGACCGTCGAACGCCTCCGACAGCGCCGCTCCGACCACGTGCCCGTCGGCGCCGACCGGCATCAGGCCGGAGGCGAACACCAGTTCGCCGGCGCGCACCACCGGGCCGTAGGCGGACATTGCCGGCAGGTCGACCTTGAGCACCTTCTTCTTGCGTTTGGCACCATCCCGCAGCGCGATCAAGTTGATCTCGACCACGCCGTCGACAAAGCCGAAGTCGTGCGTGGGCACGGCGGTAATCGCACAGGCAATGTCGCCGACGCACTGTTTCCATACGTCCAGCGCGTCGGGGATGTCGGAGGCCTTGGGCACATAGATCTGCGCCTTGAGTGCGCCCTTCCATGAGGCGCCGCCCGCCACCAGTGCGGGCTCGAGGCGCTTCTTGATGACAAACTCGGTCTGGCGGCGGATCGCGTTGGGCCCGCCCCAATGGCGCACCTCCTTGGGTAGGCGCACGCTCGGATCAAGCTGGTTCTCGTCGGTGGCCATCTGCCCGGCGACGAATACGAAATCATTGCACGTGATCGCGGGCACGAAGTGGGAACCGACAGGCACCGGCACTTCCTCGGGATAGAGCTTGCCGATCGCATAGTCCTTGTGTGGCGCCACGGCGATCATCGACATGCAGATCGAGGAGCGCTTGTTGAACAAGCGCTGCATGAGCACCGAGGTGCTGGGGGGAATGTAGTCGCCGAACTCGCCGTGGCGCGCCAGTTGATAGGCGCGCACCGCCTCGAACACCGGGTAGTACTGGTCGACCCGCACGCTGTGCCTGAAGTCGGAACCGAATTCGGCCAACACCTTGCGCATGCGGCGCAGGATGTACTCGGCTTCGCGGCGCATGCGCGGCGCGCCGAAGGCGGGGAAGCCCGCCGGCCCATCGACTTCGGGCGCGAATCCCGTGGCAAAGTCGAAGGCCTCATGCCCGGTCATGAACAGCCACGGGCCCGCCTTGACCGCATAGGCATACGGCACGCTCGACCCGGCAAGGCCTTCGACCGCGTGAACCTCGATGTCCGACATGACTTTCCCCCCCGATTGGAATGTTCGAAAGTTATACTACGATCACAGGGGAAACGCCTATGCTCGCGGTCCGCAACGTCTCGAAAGTTTTTGGAGCGCGTCAAGATCGCTATGTCGCGCTCGACGGCATCGACCTTGCCATCGCCGCCGGCGAATTCGTCTGCCTGCTCGGCCCCTCGGGTTGTGGCAAGTCAACCCTGCTCAACATCATTGCCGGCTTCGAGGCGGCCACGGGCGGCAACGTCCTGTTCAACGGCGCCCAGGTAAGCGGCGCCGGGCGCGACCGCATGATGTTCTTTCAGGATGCCGGTTCTGCCTTGCTGCCCTGGCTTTCGGTGGAAGAGAACGTGCGCTTCGCGCTGCGCGTGCGCAGAATCCCCAAACCGGAATGGCCCGCCATCATCGACAAGTATCTGGCCATGGTCGGCCTCTCCGAACACCGCAAAAAATTTCCCGCCCAGCTCTCCGGCGGCATGCGCCAGCGCCTGCAGATTGCCCGTGCCCTCGCGGTGGAGCCGCAGGTATTGCTGATGGACGAGCCCTTTGCGGCCCTCGATGCACTCACCCGCAGGCGCATGCACGGCTTTTTGCTCGACATCTGGCAGCGCACTGACAAGACGGTGGTGTTCGTCACCCACGACATCGCCGAGGCAGTGACCCTGGCGGATCGCATCTGCGTGATGTCGGTCGGCCCGGGCTCGCGCATCACCGAGGTGATCGAGGTGCACCTCGCGCGCCCGCGCCTGCTCACCGACCCGCACGCCGCCGGCATCTTCAACCGCGTCGAGGCGTTGCTGTCTCACGACATGGCAGCGGCCGAATAACGCGCATGGCCACGCAGACCCTCCCCACACCGAGTCGGGCCGAAGAGCCCGATGCGCCGTTCCGGGAGCGCCACCGCGGCGTGCTGCTGTTCACGCTTTCGATCGTGATCGCGTTCTCGGCATGGCAATTCCTCTCCACCTTCGTGTTCAACCCGTTCCTGATCCCGCCGCCGCTGGTGGTGCTTGAAACGGCCTGGCCGATGGTGTTGAGCGGCGAGATCTTTCGCCATATCGGCATCAGCCTCTTGCGGGTGGGCATCGGCTTCATTAGCGGCTGCGTCGCCGCCATCGCGCTGGGCGTGCTGATCGGCTGGATCAAGGTGGCTAACGAACTGCTCGACCCGGTGATCGAGCTGCTCCGCTACCTCTCGCCTACCGCGATGATCCCGATCGCGGTGATCTGGTTCGGCATCGGCGAGACATCCAAGTACTTCCTGATCTTCTGGGGCACTTTCTTCATCGTGCTCTTCAACACTACCGCCGGGGTAATGCGCGCGCCCATCATCCGCCAGCGTGCAGCCGAATGTTTGGGCGCGAGCCGGCTGGAAATCTTCCTGCTGGTGGTGATCCCTTCGGCGGCGCCCTACATCGTCACTGGCATGCGAATTGCCATGGCATCCTCGTTCATGAGTATCATTCCTGCGGAGATACTGGCGGCTGATTCGGGCATCGGCTTCCTTCTGCAGAACTCGTCGATCCTGTTGCAGACCAACCGCATCTTCGTGGCATTGCTCACCATCTCGGTGCTGGGTTTCATTTTCGATCGCCTGTTCCGCATGGCGGTGGACCGCATGCTGTCGCGTTACATGTCCTATATCGGACTTACCTAGGAGGTCACATGAAAGCTCTCATGAAGGCACTGGTCGCAGTGATGTTGCTGGCAGCGTCGGCTTTGGCGCCGGCGCAGGCGCTGAAAAAGCTCGTCCTTTTCGGCCAGCCCTCGGTGAACAACGACGCGATCTGGATGGCGATCGAGGGCGGCTACTTCAAGGAACAGGGGCTCGACGTCGAGTACCGTGTATTCCCCTCCGGCACCACCGCGTTTCAGACCTTCAAGACCGGCCAGGGCGACATCGTCATGACCGGCGATTTGCCGAGCGTGCAGTACTTCTTCGCCAACCCCGGCCAGTACCAGACCTTCGCCGCCATCGAGCGCGATTCCAAGGGCTACGTGGTGATGACGCGCAAGGACATCAAGAAGCCGCAAGACCTGGCCGGCAAGATCATCGCCACCCGCGTCGGCTCCACCGGGTCGTGGTTCATCTCCGAATACTTGACCAAGAACGGCGTCGACCCGAAATCCACGACGATCAAGAACCTCGACACCCAGCTCCTGCCCACGGCGCTGTGCAAGGGCGACATCGCCGCCTTCTTCATCTGGCAACCGATCGGCTCGCGCACCCTCGAGATCTGCCCCAACGACGCCCAGCAACTGGCCGACGCCACCGGCTACATCCAGGGCTACCTGGTGGCCGGCGCGCGGCCCGAGTTCCTCGCCTCCGCCGACGGCGCCGACAAGGTAACGCGTTTCCTGCGCGCCATCATGAAAGGTCGCGACAAGGCCGAGAAGGATTTCAAGGCCGTGGCCGCCTACGCCGCCCGGGTGTACAGCCTTTCCGAGAAGGCCACCCGCGACCAATGGGAAACCAACACCCGCCCGATCGCGCTCGACAAGGTGTACTACCAGGACTTCTGCAGCCTTTCCAAATGGGCGCGCAGCGAGGGCCTGACGACGCAACCGGTGGACTTCAGCAAGCTGACGTGGCCGAACGGGTTGCGGGCGATCGATCCGAAGTTGGCGGAGACGGCGCCGGGACCCTGCTGAACCGCACGCAAATGGGTGGAAGGCGGGCCGAAATTTCGGCCCGCGCCTTCATTCCTTGCAGGTGAACTTCAGAGCGGAACCACCGGAATGCAGATTTCGCTCGCTGCGGCATCCAAGCACATCAAGGCTCTGGAGAACGCCGGTCTGATCCGGCGCGAAGTACGCGGCCGCACGCACGTGTGCAGGCTCGAGCCCGGCCCACTTGCCAGCGCCAGCGAGTGGCTGGGCTTTTATGAAGACTTCTGGACCAACCGACTGGCTGTTCTTGACCACCTCCTGCGCGAGGACGCCTCCAACACCCCCCACCGAAAAGGCAAACGCAAATGACCGTGACCCATGCCGCCGACAACTTCGGCGTCCTGATCGAACCCGCCACCCTGAACATCCAGCGCCTCCTGCCCGGCCCGATCGAGCGCGTGTGGGCCTATCTCACCGAAGGCGAGCTGCGCCGCAAGTGGCTGGCGGCCGGCCAGATGGAGACCAAAGTCGGCGCCGGTTTCGAGCTGGTGTGGCGCAACGACGAGCTGACCAATCCGCCGGGCACGCGGCCGGCGGGCTTTGGCGAAGAGCACCGCATGCAAAGCCGCATCATCGAGGCGATTCCGCCGCGCAAACTGGTGTTCACCTGGGGCGAAAGCGGTGAAGTCGCAGTCGAACTCGAGCCGCAGGGCGACAAGGTGTTGCTCAACCTGATCCATCGCCGCGTGACCGAACGCGCCATGCTGCTCAATGTGAGCGCCGGCTGGCACACCCATCTGGACATTCTTGCCGCACGCTTAGGCGGGACCGAGCCGGCGCCCTTGTGGGATGAGTGGATCCGCCTGCGGGTGGAATACGAGCGCCGCCTGCCTGCTTGAGCAACGCCCCGCCTGCCAAGACCTTTGTTGTCTTGGGGCACCGACATCAGGGACGTGCAGCGTACACACGCACCAACGCAGCGCGACCGCGCAATTGCTGCGGCCCGAGGTCCTCCAGGACGTAACGCCCGGTACCTTCCATGCGCGCCAGCGCATCTTCCGACACAAGGTAGTTGTGCCCGAGGGTACGCGTGGCATTCTCGATGCGCGAGGCGGTATTCATCACGTCGCCATGGAATACGATGGCGCGCCGGCTGCCACCGATTTCACCGGTCACCACTTCGCCGGCGTGCAACGCCGCGCGGATTATCGGCACGGTGCCGAACTCCCGCCCGAATGCAGCCGCTTGCGCGTCGAGCGCCGCCTCGATCGCAAACAGACATGCAAGTGGCCGCGCGTCAGGTCGGCCTTCTTCCACGGTCCATGTGACGACCATCTCGTCGCCTACGTACTGGTAGACCTCGCCATGGTGCATGTCCACCGGGTCGGAGGCCACCTGGAACACGCGATCCAGGTAACGATGCACGGCGAGCGGCCCCATCCTTTCAGCCACCGGGGTTGAGCCGACCACATCCACAAAGAGAAAAAAGCGCTCTTCCGAACGTGGCCGGTGGTAACGGCCCAGCGTGATGTCGCGGAAACTGCGGTCGCCGACAATCTGCGCGGCGTGGCGCAGCAAGACCAGCAAAAATGTGACCAGCGAGGCGATCACGATCATCAGGCCGCGCGGAAATCCGGTGACGACCTGCTCGGCCAGTTGCGCCGCCGGCGCTGGGCTGGCGGCAAGCATGGCGACTTGCGGTCCGACGCGGCCGCCGATCACCAAACCGACGATCACCAAATACACCAGGGCCTTGCCAAACACCACGAGAAGGAAGGGCCGCGCCAGCAGCCGCCGCCCGAATGCAGTGCGCGGCAGGAAAATCTCGACCGCGCCGACCATCGCCATGCCCGTGGTGAAATCGGTGACCCCGCTTATCGCGCCGAACAACGCACCCATTAGCGGCGGCTTGATCACGGAAGCACCTGCGGCGATGCCGAACGCCAGACCGAGGACTGCCGCGAAGCGGATCGCAGCGCCGTACTCGCGCCAGTGGCGTCCGTAGATCATGATTGTTCGTAGTCGCGCGACAGCATCTTCAACGGTCCATCCGACTGACGGGTCAGGTCATCCGTTGCTGGCGCCTGGGCTCATTGGGCAGGTGCGCAGGCGCAGACCTGGACTGAGCGACAGAGACGCCGGGAAACCATTCCGAGAATTGCGAAACCGAGGCGCCGTCTTCAAGATTCTCGAAAAGCGCCGCCACCGGCACACGCGTTCCGCGAAACACCCATGCGCCGCTCACACGCTCAGATTATATGAAATCTTGGCCCCTTCCACCAAAACCACACCCCTCATGCACAACGACTCGAACAGCGCGTCGAGTTGTTGCTGCGACAGTTCTTTCTTGAACAGCGCGTTGAGCGTGCTCAGCAATGTCTTTCTCGTTCGCGGCTTCGATGCCTTGCGGCGTACGAGATCCGCAATGACGGTATCCACTTGAGCTTCTGGCGCTTCTGGAAGTGCGGGCTTGAAATACGGGATGTCCGCGATACAGGTAGAGCGTTGGGCAAGCACCTTCTTCCCTTTGAGGTGCTTGATCAGCGGATCGAATCCAGAATCTCGGGAAATGATGTGAAAGAACGCGCCGGGTTCCGCTACCGACAAAGCCCCCGCGTAGTAGGCAATATGAAAATCAAGTGCGTTCTTGCCGGCTGTTTCGAGGGAAACGTACTCGGCGTTTTCGCCAAACGGCTGAAGCGCCGCGACCAGGGAAACCGGAATCTTCGGTTGATTGGGACCCAGAAACACCTTGATCTTGAATGGCCCACCTTTGAGGAGATCGATGTCCTTCGGTTGCACATTTTCAAAATCGACGAGGACGAAATTGGTACGCGTGGTCACGCCTATCACTCCTTTTTCGGCCAAAAGGCCAGCGTGCGCCTAAACGACGCAACGGCAATTGTTGCCAAGAAATCCAACGTTACCTGCTTTCGGGTCGAGCGCGAAGTTGCGCCTCGTTCCCAACGAGTTCGTAGTAATGGGCGCGCCGCTCGCGGCACGCCCCAGCGACCGAAGGGAGCGACTTAACCGAAGTGTTGGCGGTTTTGCGCAAGCACCGACGGGGCTGGATTTGAGTGCTAGACTAAATTGCATGAATGCTCGCGTAAACCATATTTTGGACGAAGCGCTAGGCTTACCGGCTGACGAGCGCTCGGCCTTGACCGTAGCGTTACTCGACAGCCTTGAAGGCAGTGACGATTCGGCAATTACGGATGCTTGGCGACAAGAGATCAAGGCACGGCAAGCGGCGCTACGAACGGGAGTAGTCAAGGCCGTTTCTTGGACAGACGCCAGAGCGAGACTAAGCACTCTGTGACAAGCTTTCTAGTCGAAATTCTGCCCGACGCTGAGGCAGAAATCAGAGAAGCTTTCCTTTGGTACTTCGAACGCAGCCCGATAGCGGCAGACGCTTTTCGTACCGCAGCGTTTGAAGCAATTGATCGGCTTGCCACCGATGCACTGATGCGGCCAGAAGACGCATATGAGATTCGGCGGCATATTCTTCGACACTTCCCCTACACGGTCTTTTACGAAATTCGAGGCACTACCGTAACGGTACTCGCAGTTGCGCACCAGCGCCGCCGGCCTGGATATTGGCGCGAGCGCTGAGGCAATTTCAGACCGCACCTTTCGACGCCCAACGCCTAAGTTCACAGGTGGAGCGTCAGCTTCAGCGCGCAGCGTCCTCTGCAACGCCGGGTTCGGCCACGCCGTCTACGAGGAAGACTCAGGCTGCGAGCAGCCGACACCTGGAAATACGCGAAAGCGCTTCGCCCATGATTTCGCGGGCGATCGCAGTGTCGTAGTGACCGTGCTCACAATGACCGCTCGCCCTCACTCGGCACCGCCTGGTATCCGGTTCTTGTCCATCGGCCCGCGGTTTCGCTCCACGCTTCCTCCCCACTTTCGGTCGCCCTCATGCAGTTGCGCTTCGCTTCGTTCGTCGCGGTCAACTTACGGAGGGACTTCCACCCTCAAGATCGCGCCCATGCTGGGCGCACATCGGTTCAGATCGTGGCTTCGCACGATCTAACCTTGGTCGCTATGCCCTTGAGGAGGGATCAAGCATGCACAGCCTGAGCTACCAGTTTGACGCCAAGTGCCGCGCATACTCTGGACACGGTTTCAAAGCGCGGTTGCGCGCCGGGGCGCAACGCCTTGTACAACGCCTCGCGCCCCAACCCGGAAGCCTTGGCGATTTCCGTCATGCCACGGGCGCGGGCGACGACGCCCAGTGCGTGCGCC
>JAYVST010000447.1:0-7696 GCA_043775255.1 Burkholderiales bacterium | reverse complement strand
ATCGGCATGCCGGTAGGCGAACTGGAGCGCTGGCGCAATCGCGCGCTTGGTTTGCTGTGCATCGGCGGCCATGCCGGTCTGCCGCAGGTGAGCCTGCCGCTGGCGCGCGTGGATGGTTTACCGATCGGCCTTTCGTTGCTGGCGTCACGCGGCAACGACACGATGCTGCTTGAACTGGCCTGCAAGTTGCATGAACACCTCCGGCAGGCAGCTGCCGGATGAAGCACGCCCGTTGCCTGCGGGCGATTTCGCAAGGCGACGAGTCCCCTTTTTTGGCAGATGGCAAATTTTGTCTCACCCGCAGAACTGACTTTCGAATCAACCACCCAACCGGAGCTTTCCATGATTCCGTTCCATCGTGTTCTTTCGGTCGCCGTGGCGCTTGCCTGCGCCGGCATCGCCGACACTCAGGCCCAGGGCGCAGCCAGTTGTCCGAGCCCGATTCCCGTCGCGCTGACCACGCCGCTGACCGGCGCCATCGCCCTGCTGGGCATCCAGGCCAAGCTGGGCGTCGAGTTTGCGATCGACGAAATCAACGCTGCCGGCGGCATTGGCGGCAAGCAGGTGAAGCTCGCTACCGAGGACGCGACCGCGTCCGCCACCACCGCGTTGAACACCATGAACCGTCTGCTGGAAGGCAAACCGGTGGTGGTGTTCTCATCGATGATCAGCCCGCATGTCTTCACCCAGAACGACGCCATCAAGAAGGGCGAAACCCTGGTTCTTGCAGCCGGCACCAATGCGCAATTGACCAAGCAGGCCAACCCCTGGCTGGTGCGCTTCCATGTGCATGATGGTCAATTGGCCGACGCCGTGCCGCGCTACGTAGTCGAGAGCATGAAGAAAAGCAAACCGGCGATCCTCGCGGTCTCCGACGACTACGGCCTGGGCGCCTCCAAAGGGCTGCAGGCGGCGTTCGAAAGACTCAAGGTCAAGCCGGTGGCGGTCGAAAGCTATGGCCTGGCCGACAAGGACATGACCGCGCAATTGACCAAGATCAAGTCAGCCGGCGCCGACGTCATCCTCCTGTGGGGACGTCCGGGCGATGTGGCCATTGTGCTCAAGCAGCGCCGTGCGCTCGGCATCGAAATTCCGGTGATCGGCAACCCCAGCACCGTCGCCGCAACCACTGTCGCCAACCTCACGCCCGAGGAAGCGGACGGCGCGATCGGCATCGGCGGCATGCTGGCACAGGCAAGCCCGGACCCGAGGGCGCAGGAATTCGCGAAAAAGGTGCTCGACAAGACCAAGGTCCCAGTGGACAACTTCGGTGTCGCCTATCGCGACGCGGTCTACATGATCAAGACCGTGATCGAAAAGGTCGGCTGCGACCGCGCCAAGATGCGCGACGAACTGCGCGCGATCAAGGACTGGAAGGGCCTCCTGATCTCGTACGTGGCCGATCGCGATGGTGACCTCGCCCATACCATGGGCATCTATCGCAACAAGGGCAAGACCACCGAGTTCGTCGGCACCATCCAGGAACCCGGCTTCTAATGCTGCAATTGCTGTTGAACGGCCTGGCGATGGGCGCGATCTACGCGCTCATCGCGCTGGGCCTGCTGCAGATTTTCAACGCCGTGCGCATCGTCAATTTCGCGCAGGGCCAGCTGCTGATGCTGGGCGCGTTTTTCGGCCTGGCCGGCGTCAACCAGTTGCACTTGCCGATCTGGGCGGTATACCTCGCCACCTTCGCGGCGATGGCGCTGATTGGTCTGGTGTTCATGCTGGTGGCCTATTACCCGCTGCGTGGCAAACCCTTCTACCTCGTGATCCTCACCACCATCGCCGTGGGCATCGTGCTGGAAAACCTGGTGCTGATCATCTGGGGGCCGCTACCGCAGTCGCTGCCGTCGCCGTTCGGTTCGGCGCAGTGGCGGCTGGGCGATGTGGTGATATCTACCCACGTCGTGTTCATTTTCTTCACCACCGCGGTGCTGCTGGCGGCGCAATGGTGGTTCCTGATGTGCACGCGCTTCGGGCGGATGGTGCAGGCCACTTCGCAGGACATGGAAATGGCGCGTCTGGTTGGCGTGCGGGTGCGCCACACCATCGCGGTGGCCTTCATGCTGGGTGCAGTGCTGGCCGGCGCCGGCGGTCTGCTGGTGGCGCCCTTGTTCCTGGCGGAACCGTCGATGGGCGGAGCCCTCGGCCTGAAGGCTTTCGTGGTGAGCGTGATCGGAGGCTTCGGCAACCTGTACGGAGCGGTGATCGCCGGGCTGCTGCTCGGGGTGGTGGAAACGCTCGCCGCCGGCTACATCTCATCGAATTTTCGTGACGCTTTTGCCTTTCTGCTGATGGTCGCATTCCTGTTCGTGCGCCCGCAGGGCCTGTTCGGCGAGAAGCAGAGCGAGCGGGTATGAGTGCGGCGGCAACCGGTGGGGCCCGCCGTGTCGCCCTGGCGCTTGCCGGTGCGCTGGCGCTCCTGGCGCTGCCGCACTTGTTGCCCGGCAAGTATCTGCTCGAACTGCTCAATCTGGGCCTCATCAGCCTGATCGTGGTGGTCGGCTTGAACTACATCACCGGCTATTGCGGGCAGATCAATTTCGGCCAGGCGGCGTTCTGGGGCATTGGCGCCTATGTCACCGCGCTGATCACGCTCAAGGGCTTTTCGTTCTGGCTGGCGCTGCCCGCGGCGGCGCTGACCACGGGCATCTTCAGCCTGGTGCTGGGGGTGCCGACCCTGAAGCTGCGCGCCTATTACCTGGCCATGGCCACCATCGCTTTCGGCGAGATCATTCAGCTGGTGCTGGTGCATTGGGAACCGGTCACCGGCGGCACCTCCGGTCTGCGCAATGTGCCGGGCGTGTCGATCGCCGGTTTCAAGTTGGTCGGCCACATTCAGCACTATTACTTTCTCCTGGCCTGGAGCGCTCTGGCGCTCTGGCTGGCCCTGCGCGTGCGCGCCTCCAAGATCGGACGCTCGATGATCGCCCTGCGCGATTCCGAGATCGCCGCCGAAGTGGCGGGGGTGGATACGGTGCGCGTGAAGATGCTCGCGTTCGCGCTGTCTTCAATTTACGCGGGCGTGGCCGGCAGCCTTTATGTGGCCTACGTCAACTATGTGAGTCCGGACCTGTTTTCCAATGCGCAGGCGGTGCTGTTTTTCACCATGCTGGTGGTGGGCGGCACCGGCTCGGCGGTGGGCGCGGTGATCGGCACGGCGGTGCTGACCGCGCTGCCGGAAATGCTGCGCTTCCTCAAGGAATGGTACATGGTCATCTACGGGGTAGGCGTGATCCTGATGATCGTGTTCCTGCCGGAAGGTATCGTCAGCTTCGCGGCGCGTTTGCGCGCTGCGCGGACCGGCGCGCCGCCGGCAGTGCACACAGGCGCGGAGCGCTCGACGCAGGCGAGAGGCATCGCGCGGACCGACAGCGCAGCGTTGCCGGCGACACATGAGCCTCGCGGCGGCGACATCCTGCTCGAAGTCCGGGGTGTTACGCAGCGCTTCGGCGGGCTGGTCGCGCTCGATGACGTGAGCCTGTCGGTCAGGCGCGGCACGGTGCATGCGGTGATCGGCCCCAATGGATCCGGCAAGACCACGTTTCTCAACGTGCTCTCCGGCGCCTACACGCCGCAAGCGGGTTCGGTGCGTCTGGGCGGCGCCGAACTGATCGGCACGCGCCCGCATGTCATCGCCCGTGCCGGCATGTCGCGCACTTTTCAGAACATCCGCCTCTACAAGAGCCTCACCGTTTTGGAGAACGTGATGGTCGGCAGCGCCTGCCGCACCAGTGCAGGCATTTTCGACATTTTGGCCGGAACCCCCAGGCGCAAGGCGGAAGAGGCTGCAATGCGTGAAGAAGCGCGATGTGCACTCGACTTCGTCGGCCTGGCCGAGTTCGCCGACCGGCCTGCCGCTAGCCTGGCCTATGCGCAACAGCGCCTGCTGGAAATCGCGCGCGCGGTAGCCACCGGCCCCGACGTCCTGCTGCTCGACGAACCCGCGGCGGGCATGAATCCGCAGGAAGCGGTGCTCCTGATGCAAACCATTCGTGCCCTGTGTGCGCGCGGCATCACGGTGATATTCGTGGAGCACAACGTCAAACTGGTGATGGGCGTATCCGACCGCGTTACCGTATTCGACTTCGGCCGCAAGATCGCCGAAGGGTCGCCGGCGGAAGTGCAGGCGGCGCCGGAAGTGATCGCCGCCTACCTCGGGCGCGCACGCGCGGAAGGCGCCCATGCTTGAAGTCGCCGACATCGAGGTGCGCTACGGCAACATCGTGGCGCTTTCCGGAGTGTCATTCAAGGTCAACGAAGGCGAGATCGTCACCCTGATCGGCGCCAACGGCGCCGGCAAGACCACCAGCCTGCGCACGGTGTCGGGCCTGTTGCCGCTCACGCGCGGCACGGTCTCTTTCGCGGGCAAGCGCATCGACCGCAGCAATCCGGAGGACATCGTGCGCATGGGCATCGCCCATGCGCCGGAAGGCCGGCGCGTGTTTCCCGGGTTGACGGTGGCGGAAAATCTCGAACTCGGCGCCACGCCCTGGCGCCGGCGCGGCGATTCGATCGAAGGCGACATCGAGCGGGTCTATGCGCTGTTCCCACGGCTGCAGGAGCGTCACAAGCAGCTCGCCTGGTCGATGTCCGGTGGCGAGCAGCAGATGCTTGCCGTAGGCCGCGCCCTAATGGGGCGGCCGCGCCTGTTGCTGCTCGATGAGCCCTCGCTGGGTCTGGCGCCGATCATCGTCGAGCAATTGTTCGAGAAGATCGCCGGCATCAACACGCAGGGCGTCACCATCCTGCTGGTGGAGCAGAACGCGTCGATGGCACTGGCGGTCGCCACCCGCGGTTACCTGCTGGAAAACGGGCGCATCGTCCTGGAAGATTCAACCGCACGGATGCGTGACCATCCGCGCGTGAAAGAGGCGTATCTCGGCGGGTAGGCTGATGACCGGCGATCGCCTCAATCCGGCCAGGACAACGCAGGAGGTGAGCGCGTGAGAGGCCGGCTGCGCATTGCCATTGTCGGAGCCGGCGCCAGCGGCACCCTGCTGGCGATCCACCTGCTGCGGCAGCGCACGGCGCCGGTGGCGATCAGTCTGATCGAGCGCTCGAGGGTGTTCGGCCGCGGCGTCGCCTATGTCGCGACCAATCCTGACCATACTCTCAACGTGCCGGCGCATCTGATGGGGGGCGTCGACCAGGACGATGCCGACGGTTTCGTACGCTGGTCCACGCCGGGTGCGCACGGTGACGAATTGGCCCGCCTGCGGCTGGACTATCCGGCGCGCAGCGGCTATGGCGACTATCTTCAGCATCTTTTGCAGGCGGCGCGTGCCGCGTCCGGCGCGATCCATCGCTGCGACCTGGTACCGCTCGAAGCGGTGCGTGTGGAGCGGGTCGCGCCGCAGGATGGCGCGCCGGCGTTTCGGGTGCTGCTGGCCGACGCCACGGCGGTCGACACCGAGCGGCTGGTCCTGTGTCTGGGCAACCTGCCGCCGCCGCGCCTTGCCGCGCGGGACGATGCGCGGATCATCGAAGATCCCTGGCGGCCCGGCGCGTTCGACGCGGTGTCCCAGGGCACGCGCGTGGTCATTGTCGGGACCGGGCTTTCGATGGTCGACGTGGTGCTCGAACTTGAGCGCGTCGGCTTTGGCGGAGCAATCGTGGCGCTGTCGCGCCACGGATGCATGCCGGTCGCCGACGCGCCGGTGGCGCCGTACCCCGATTTCCTCGCGCCCGCGACCGCGCAATCGGGCATCCGCGCGATCACACGCGCCGTTCGCGCCGAAATTCGCGCTGCGGCGGTGCGCGGCATCGGCTGGCACAGCGTGATCGAGGCATTCCGCGTCCATGCCGGCGCGATCTGGATCGGTCTGGACGAGCGCAACCGGCGCCGCTTCCTGCGCCATTTGCGCAGCCTTTGGCTGGTCGTGCGCCATCGGCTACCGCCGCGCCACATGCGTACGCTGGAGGCGATGATCGGGAGCGGGCGCCTGCGGGTGCGCGCCGCCCGGCTCCTGGGCGTCGAAAGGGTCGGTTCGGGCTATGCCGTGCGTATCGTGCCGCGCGGCGCCGCGCAGGCGGAAACCCTGACGACGGATTTTCTGATCAACTGCACCGGCCCGCAGACCGATTTCCAACGCGTCCGCATGCCGCTCCTGGCGTCGCTCATCGAAACCGGTCTGGTGCGGCCCGATGCGTACGGCCTTGGGCTGGCAGTTAACGACGATCTCGCCGCCATCGGTGCGGACGGCACGCCCACCGACGGCCTGTTCGTGCTCGGTTCCCACACCCGCGGCCGTTTTTGGGAGGTGACGGCGGTGCCGCATATCCGCCGCCAGGTTGAGGACCTGACCCGCCATCTGGTTGGCGGGTCTGGTTATTGCTAGACTGAAAAGTCCGCGTTGCGACCAATCTTGCGAACAATCCACGCTCGAGGAGCATCCATGAATCAAGCAGCCACATCCATTTCCAGGCGTTCCTTCGTGGCAGCCGCCGGCGCCGCAACGCTGGGGCTTGCCGCCCCTGCCTGGACCCAATCGGCGCAAAAGGCGACCCTGGCCTACGGCAGCACCGGCTACACCTGGGCCACCACATTCTTAGCCGAGGCGCTGGGCTCGTGGAAGACCCATGGCGTCGAGTTGAGCGCGGTGGACTTTCCCACCGGGCGCGAATCGATGCAGGCCTTGCTGGCCGGCTCGGCCGAGTTTTCGACCTCGACCGACACGCCGTTCGTGCTGGCGGCCCTGCAGGGCCTGCGCCCGGTGGTGGTGGTGAACTACAGCCGCTACACGCATGACATGAAGATCACGGTGCGCAAGGAGGGCACGGTCAAGCCCGGCACGCCGGCTTCGCTGAAGGGCGCGAAGGTGGCGACCCGGGTCGGCACCAGCGGCCAGTACATGCTGGCCAAGTATCTGGAGATGAGCGCTCTGACGCTCAAGGACGTGCAGGTGCTCGACATGTCGCCCAACGACATGACCGTGGCCTTGGTGCGTGGCGACATCGACGCCTTTGCCTGGACCGGTCAGGCTGCACTCGTGGCCGAGAAGCAGTCCGGCGGCAAGACCACCGTGATGGTGCAGGACGGGCTTGAGAAGCTGTTCCAGAGCCATCAGCTGTTGCTGACCTCCGAGAGAGTGGTCAAGGAACGGCCGCAACTCATCGACGCGGCTGCCCGTGCGATCCTCGACGCCGAGAAGTACATGGCCGGCGACGCCAACTGGGCCGCACGCATCGCCCCGCGCGTGCGCACTTCTGCGGAGGAAATCAAAAGCGCCTGCTCGACCTTCGAGTTTCGCATCGGCTACACCCCGCGTTTTCTCGACGATCTGGTCAAGCAGGCGGAGTGGGCGATTGGCGCGGGCCTGTCGCGCAAACCGAGCCAGGACCTGCGCACCCTGTTTACCAGCCTGATCTACACCCCTGCGGTGCGCAAGCTGCTGCCGGACCGGGTGCAGATCGCATGATGGCGGCGCAAGCGGCAAGCGTCCGGCGGCGTTGAGGCGGTGCGAGTGACCGAAGCGCTGACCGAAGCGCTGATCGAGGCGCGCGGGGTCTCGCAGATCTACCCCACCACCGACGGCGTCCCCGGCTGGGCGCTGAAGAATGCGTCGCTGGCGATCCATCCCGGCGAGTTCGTCTGCGTAATCGGGCCGTCCGGTTGCGGCAAGAGCACGCTCCTGCACATGATCGCCGGTTTCATCACCCCCACCGAGGGTGAATTGCGCTTTCGCGGCCG
>JAYVST010000446.1:0-19798 GCA_043775255.1 Burkholderiales bacterium | reverse complement strand
GGATTTGGCCAGATGGCCGGGGCCGTCCCACAGCGAATCTTCCAGCCCGACGCGCACATTGCCGCCCAGCGCCAACGATTGCGCGGCAATCGGCATCTGACTGCGGCCCGCGCCCAGCACCGACCAGACATAGTCGTTGCCAAACAGACGGTCAGCGGTACGCTTCATGTGCGCCACGTCTTCGGGGTGCGGGCCGATGCCGCCGAGCAAACCAAACACGGACTGGATCAGGAAGGGCGGCTTGATCAGCCCGCGCTCGATAAAGTGCGCGACCGTATAAAGATGATCTAGCCCCTGAAAATGTACTCCATAGTTGATGATCAAATTCAGAGATTGGAGATTACGAAGTGAGCAAAAGCGAAGCGGTGCACGGCGACTTCGAACACCGATGGCTGCAGGGAGGTCGTCGCCATCACGGCCGCATGCTTCACTAGTTCTATCTTGACGATCTGCTGGTGCGCCAGCCCTGCTCATCCCTGCCGCCTCCCATATAGCATGCACTTCTTGACGCGCTGACCGCATGCCATGCGGGGAAGCCTCAGGCCTGCCGGGGTCCACGCGACCCGCGCTGGTGCGCTCCGTCAAAAAGTCCAAATATTCGAGCGCCCCGTCCTACCGTTGATTTGGACCCCTCCCTAACATCCCACATCAAAGTAAAACATAGGAGACTTCGATGTTGGCGATGAAGAAGGTAATCGGCGACGCGCCGTCGTTCGTACCACGGTGCGACGACTTGAACGAGTATCTCGTCAAGTTGTGCGGCGTGGCACTAGCGCGTGACATTGAACGCCCCTACTTAATAGCAGGAGTATGCAAGCGACTTGGACTGCTAATGCTTTGCGGCTACGCACCTAGGGAGGCCGCCGCCCTGGAAAGTGCAACGAATGCTCTGATTCATGCTGTCGGTGAGCGGGGTCGCGATCCCAAGTTGGTCGCCCGTCATGCAGACCAACACGTTCAGCACTAGGAGAGACATGCGACCGTTAATCAAGATCGTGGACAGGGCAAACAAGGGGCTGGAAGTCCTTGTGGGACTCGCCCTGGCGTCCATGACTGCAATCATTTTTTTCCAGGTTCTCGTGCGATTCGTTTTCACAAAGTTGAACCTTCAGATCAGCGCACCATGGACCGAGGAGTTGTCGCGCTACCTCATGATCTGGGCAGTCTTCATCGGCGGCGCCATAGTCATGCGCCGGGCCGACGCGCTGGCCGTAGAAGCGCTGGTCCAGGCCGTTCCGGCCTCCCTCGGCAGGGCGATCAAGTACTGCGCGCACCTGCTGGCGCTTGTCTTCTACGGCTGCATTTTCGTGCTTGGCCTGGAATGGGCGGAATTCGGGCGCTCCGAAATGGCCCCGGTGTTGAACGTGCCGATGGTGTACGTCTACGCGTCCATGTCCATCGGCGCAGCGTTGACGATAGTGAACGCCATCACGCTTCTGGTCGAAACCTACATTGACAAGAAAGACATCCTCGAAGTCATCGACTTCGAGATGGAAGAAGCCCTCGCGGACGTCGAGCACGCACTACACGACCGCGAAGAAGAAGTCATCGACTTCGAGAGAGACCAAGCGCTCGCGCAGGCCAAGCGGGCACTGGCCGGAAACAAGGAAGGATTGACCCAATGATCACCGCTCTTTTCATCGCTGTTGTCGTCTTGCTGTTCTTCAGCGTTCCCGTGGCGGTCTGTATGGGGTTCGCAGCGTTGATCGCCCTGTACGTGAAGGGCGTACCCCTCATCAACCTGGCCCAATCCGTCTACGAAGCGCTCGATTCGTTCTCCCTGATGGCCGTGCCGTTCTTCATCCTTGCCGGCAACCTGATGCAAACGGGCGGTATCTCCCGGCGCCTGATCGGCCTGGCCAATGCCTTGGTCGGATGGTTCAGGGGCGGCCTCGGCTCCGCGTCGGTGTTGGCTTCGATGTTCTTCGCGACGATCTCGGGATCGTCTTCCGCGACGACGGCGGCGGTCGGCTCGACGCTGATACCGGCCATGGTGAAAAAGGGCTATCCGAAGAATTTCGCTGCGGCGACCTGCGCCGCAGCGGGAGAGCTGGGCGTCATCATTCCGCCGTCGATCCCGATGGTGATCTATGGCCTCGTTGCCAACGTGTCGATCGGCAGCCTGTTCATCGCCGGCTTCATCCCTGGGCTGATGATCGGCCTTTCGCTCATTGTGACGATCATCGTCGTGGCGCGGATCAAGGGCTTCGACGTCACCCATGCCCTGAGCTTCCGCGAGTGGCGGACCCAATTGTGGAAGGCGTTCATCGACTCGTTCTACGCTCTGCTCATGCCGTTTATCATTCTCGGCGGCATCTACGCGGGCTGGTTCACCCCGACGGAAGCGTCGGTGATCGCGGTGGTCTACGGCCTGGTGGTCGGCATGTTCGTCTATCGCGAACTGAAGTGGAAAGACTTGTTGCCCATCTTCTCCAAGTCTATGGTCGCAACCTCTCTGATCATGCTGATCGTCGGCTATGCCGCGATCTTCGGCTATGTGCTGGCGGTCGAGCAAGTGCCTCAGAACCTGGGCCGGGCGATCTCGGAATTTTCGTCCAACCCCATCGTCTTCATGCTGTTGGTGAACATCATGCTGTTCATCGTCGGCACCTTGCTCGAAGCGATCGTCACCATCATCCTGATCGCGCCCATCCTGGCACCGGTGGCGGCTGCGTTCGGCATCGACCCAGTTCATTTCGGGATCATCATGATCGTCAACGTGGCGATCGGAATGCTGACCCCGCCTGTCGCCGTGAACCTGGTTGTCGCCTGCAAGGTCGCCAACTTGCGTATGAGCGAGTTGACACGCCCCGTTTGTCTCTATCTGGCCGTCCTGACGCTCGACGTGCTGATCATCAGCTACGTGCCTGCCATATCGACATGGCTTCCTTCATTGATGAAGTAATGGCCTCCGGCTGGACCGGAGGCTGCTTCCAATTCTTGGTCGGCGCGCAATTCAAGACCAAGCTATAGGTGCTGCAGCGGCATCTGCTGCGGCATGCGGAATGCGGAATGTCCATGAGGCTGCCGCGCGCCGTCGAAAAGTCCAAGCATTCGCGCGAACCGTCCTAACGCCGACACGGGCCTGCTGCCTAACATCCCTTACACCAAAGCCAAGTAAAGCGGCCACTCGAGTCGCTCCTTTTTCAACCCTCGTTTCAACTGTTGGAGACATCATGAAATCGTTCCCCATTCGCACCGCCCTGGCCTGCTTCGCCGCTGCCATCACGTTCTCGGCGCAAGCCCAACCGGTGCAACTCAACCTTGGGCACACGCTGTCTCCCGACAGCCACTACCAGTTCATGTCGCAGCGCATGGCCGACCTGGTGGCCAAGAAGTCGAACGGCGAAATGAAGATCAACCTCTTCCCGCAGTCGCAGCTCGGTGGCGAAGTGAAGATGATCCAGGCCGGGCGCACCGGCGGGCTGGACCTGTTCATCACGGCGCAGGCGCCGCTGACCAATACGGTCAAGGCCTATAGCCTGTTCGACGTGCCCTATCTTTTCGACAGCGTCGACCAGGCGAACAAGGTTCTGTCCGGTCCGGTCGGCAAGGAGTTCCTCGCCATGCTGCCGCAGCACAACCTCGTCGGCCTGGGCTTCCTGTCGGTGATGGAGCGTAATGTGTTTTCCGCCAAGCCCATCAACAAGGGCAGCGACATGGCCGGCATGAAAGTGCGCGTGATGCAGTCGCCCGGCTACGTCAAGGCGTATGAGTCGTTCGGCGCGCAACCCACGCCGATGGCTTATGGCGACGTGTACATGGCCTTGCAGCAAGGCGTGGTCGACGGAGCCGACACCTCGCCCGACCAGTTCCTGATGGACAAGTTTGTCGAAGTCTCGAAGTTCTACAACGTCACCCGCGTGCACCACCTGCCCGCGCTGCTGATCGCCTCCAAGACCAAGTTCGATGTCCTGACACCGAAACAACAGCAGATCGTGCAGGAGTCGGCCACCGAAGCCCTGGAAGCCGGCCGCGAGTTCTACAAGAAGTCGTACGCCGAATCGATGGACAAGATCAAGAAGGCCGGCGTGCAAGTCGTCCAGCCGGACATCGCCTCAATGAAGGCGCAGACCACCAAGACCACCGAAACGCTGCTGAGCGCGATTCCCGATGGCAAGGCGCTGTTCGACAAGGTCCAGAAGGCCAAGCAGTAAGAGTCGCTCCGACAAACCAAAGCGGTCGGCGCAGGCCGACCGCGTCTGAACAGATTTCATTATGGCAAAACGACCCCACATGGACTGCTACGCGGTCGGCGACACCGCCGAGTTCGCGAAGACGATCTCAGAATACGACGTGTATGGTTTCGCCGGCATCGTCGGCGATTTCTACGGCGTGCACGTCAACGAGGAGTACGCCAAGACCACGCGTTTCGAAAGGCGCATCGCGCAGGGTGCACTGTCGGTCGGCTTTCTCGCCACCGTGATGGGCTACATGGCCGCGAAGGCGCCGAATCCCGGCGCGGTGTCGCATCGCTATGACATCACCTTCACAGCGCCGGTTTACATCGGCGACACCGTCACCGCCAGGCTCGATCTGGCCGAGAAGGACGACGAGCGCAACACCTGCATCTTCAACGCGACCGTGACCAACCAGAAGGGCACCGTCGTCGCGAGCGGCAAGACCTATCTCAAGGTGCTGTGACGCAATGAATGCCACGTCTTCCATGTTGTTGTCCAAGCAGATCGGCGCGGTGCGACTCTTGACCGTCAACCGCCCCGATAAGCTCAATGCCTTCGTTCCCGGCCTGCTGCAGCTGCTCGACGCAGCGCTTGACGCCGCGGCGGCCGACGAGGCCACCCGCGCCGTGGTCATCACCGGGGCAGGCAGCAAGGCGTTCGTCGCCGGCAACGACGTCGAGGCATTGGCTCAACTCGACCCGGTCGCTGCCTACCGCGACATGGTCGCCGGCCACCGCGTCTTCAAGCGCCTGCACGAGTTCGCCAAGCCAACCATCGCGATGGTCAACGGCTATGCGCTCGGCGGCGGTTTCGAGCTCGCGCTGGCCTGCGACTTCATCGTCGCCTCGGCGACGGCGTGCTTCGGCTTTCCCGAGATCCAGCTCGACACGATGCCGGGCTGGGGCGGGACGCAGCTCGCCGTGCAGAAGATGGGTCTGACGCGGGCCAAGGAGATGGTGCTCACCGGGCGCCACTACGCGGTCGACGAATGCCGCGATTTCGGCTTCATCAACCGCATTACGAGCCCGGACGATTTGCACGCCGAGACCTTCGCATTCGCCAAATCACTCACCGCCCACCACCCGTTTGCAGTCGAAATGGCCAAGCTCGCGGTCAACCGCGCCGTCGAGCTCCCGCTGCATGCTGGGCTCGAATTTGAAGCCGCCAGCTACGCCCTCAACTTCGGCACGCCGCACGCGCGCGCCGGGTTCCGCAATTTCCTCGCACGGCGCGACACCAAAGCAAGTCGTCCTGCCAGCGCCTCCTCCACCGTATTCAAGTGAGTCCCCCATGCACCCCTGGTTAACCGAAGAGCACACGATGATTCGCGACGCGGTGCGACGCTTCGCCGAGCGCGACATCGCCCCCATTTCCGAAGAACTGTGGGAAGAACAAGGCTTTCCCTACGACGTCTGGCGGCAGGCGGGAGAGCTGGGTTTCACCGGCCTGCCCTACCCCGAGGTCTACGGCGGCGGCGGCGGCTCCTGGCTCTCCTTCGTCATCGTGCTGGAGGAACTGGCGCGCGTGGACTGTGCGGTTGCCAACTCGCTGATGGCTAACTCCTCGGTTGCCAGCCTGTTGAACAATTTCGGCAACGACGCGCAGAAAGAGAAGTTCCTGCGGCCCATCCTCGACGGCTCGCGCATCGGCTCGATCGCGTTGACCGAACCGAACGCGGGGTCCGACGCGGGCGCGATCCAGACCCGCGCCAAGCTGGTCGACGGCAGCTGGCTGATCAGCGGCGCCAAGATCTTCATCAGCAATTCCGGCACCGAAGTGACCGGCCCGGTCGTGCTGGCCGCCGTCACCGGCAAGAAGGCCGACGGCCGCAACGAGATCTCCAACATCATCGTTCCCAACGGCACGTCCGGCTTCACCTACGGCAAGAAGCTCAAGAAGATCGGCTGGCGCGCGTCGAGCACCTACGAACTCTTTTTCGACAACTGCCGCGTGCCGGCGGAGAACCTGCTGGGCGAACAAGGGTCGGGCCTGCGGCAGACGCTTTCCACCATCAACACCGGCCGCATCCTTATCGGTGCGCTGGCACTCGGAATCCTGCAGGGATCGCTGGAACGCGCCACCGCCTATATGAAGAACCGTTCGCAGTTCGGCAAGCCGATCGCGAGCTTCCAGGCACTGCAGTTCAAGCTGGCCGACATGGCCGTGCACACGCACGCCGCGCGGCTAATGCTGTACCAGGCCGCCGCATTGAAGGACGAAGGCCGTCCCTTCGACCAGGAAGCGTCGATGGCCAAACTGTTCGCCACCGAACGCGCGATGGAGGCCGCGCACCAAGCCGTCCAGATCCATGGCGGCTACGGAATCATGAGCGAATACCCGGTGTCCCGTGCGTTCGGCGACGCCAAGGTGCTCGAGATCGTGGAAGGAACGTCCGAGATACAGCGAATGATTATCTCGCGCGCCCTGCTGAATTGACCCACTGAATATTACGGAGCAAAAAACATGTTCAAAGGCGTAAAAGTTCTGAGCTTTACCCATTTCCTTCAAGGCCCTTCGGCGGTGCAGATGCTGGCCGACCTGGGCGCCGATGTTGTCAAGATCGAGCCGCTCAAGGGTGCTTTCGAGCGCCACTGGGCCGGGTTTGACGCGTTCATCGATGACGTGAGCATCTTCTTCATGCTGGCCAATCGCAACCAGCGCAGCCTGTCGATCGACCTGCGCAGCGACAAAGGCAAAGAGATCATCCTGCGCATGGTGCGTGAGGCGGACGTGGTGATCGAGAACTACCGGCCAGGCGTGATGAAGCGCCTGGGCTTCGACTACGAGAGCCTGAAAGCCATCAACCCGAGGCTCATCTATTGTTCCTGCACCGGCTATGGTTCGGACGGGCCGTATCTCGAGCGTCCCGGCCAGGACCTGCTGCTGCAATGCATGAGCGGCCTGGCGATGCTGTCCGGCGAGAACGGGGCTCCGCCCACGCCCGTGGGCTCGGCGATCGTCGACCAGCACGCGGCGATGCTGGCGGCCTTTGGCGTCGTGGCGGCGATGTACGAACGGGAGAAAACCGGCCAGGGCAAGATGATCGAGAGCAACCTGCTCAATGCCGCGCTGGACCTGCAGATCGAGCCGCTGACCTACTACCTGAACAAGGGACCCTTGTGGAAGCGCATCAAGCCCGGCATGGGCAGCCGTTTCCATCCGGCGCCTTACGGCGTCTACCAGACCAGCGATGGGTGGATCGCGATTTCGCTGACCTCGGCCGACAAGCTCGTCAAGGCCTTTGGAGCGGACCCGTTTGCCCGCTACACCGACCGGGACCAGATCGACAAGCGCAGCGAGATCCACCAGGCGGTCTGTGCGGTGATGCTGCGCAAGACCACGGCGGAGTGGGAAACCGTTTTTGCACAATGCGACGTCTGGTATGCACCCGTGAACGACTATGAACAAGTCGAGCGCGACCCGCAAGTGGTCTTCAACATGATGATCATGGACGTCGAGCACCCTGATGTGGGCAACGTGAAGTTGCTCAGTCACCCGGTGCGCTATGACGGGAAGGCGCCCGCCGTGACCCGCCCGCCGCCGCGCATCGGCGAACACACGCGCGAGGTCCTGGCCGAACTCGGCTACAGCCCGGCGGAAATCGAAGCGTTCGTTAACAGCGAGGTGGTCAAGCCCATGCCGGTCGAGAACCCGGCTCTGGCCGCGGGTTAAGCGCGTGGCCCGCCTGAGCATTGGAGAAGCACGGAATGAATGACGCATGGAAGTTCAACAGCGCCGGGCAAATCGTCTTCGGCAACGGCGCCATCCAGCGCCTTCCCGCGTTGATTCACCGTTTGGGTGCGAAGCGTGTCGCCGTGATCACGGACCCCGGCATCGAGAAGGCGGGCCTGCTGCGCCGGATTGAGGAGGTCTTGCACGCCGGCAACTTCAATCCGCAGGTTTATGCGCAGGCCATGCCCGAGCCGGACATGGCTTCGGTGCTGAAATGCCGGGACGAGTTAAGCGCCACCCAGCCCGACCTGCTGATCGCGGTGGGCGGCGGCTCCAGCATCGACCTGGCGAAGATCATCGCGGTGTTGCTGACCCATGGCGGGCACCCTTCTGACTACTACGGCGAGAACAAGGTGCCCGGCAAGGTGATGCCCATCATCGCCATCCCGACCACCGCCGGAACCGGCTCGGAGGTGTCGCCGGTGGCGATTGTCACCGACGACAAGCTGAACATGAAGGTCGGCATCTCCGACAACCACCTTCGGCCCGCGGTCGCATTGCTGGACGCCGAGATGACGCTGCCGCTGCCGCCCTACATCACCGCATGCACCGGCATGGATGCGCTCACGCAGGCGATTGAGGCGTACTACGGAAAGGACTACCGCTACGTCAAGAGCGGCGGCGACCCGATTTACCAGGGCTCCAATCCGATGGCGGACCTCCTGGCGAAACGGGCGATTTCACTGATCGCAGAGAACCTGCCGGTCGCCGTCCACCAGGGCAACAACCTGGAGGCGCGCTCGAACATGCTCCTGGGCAATATCTATTCGGCGCTGGCTTTTTCCAACTCCGGCGTGTCGTGGATACACGCGGTGGCCTATCCAGTGGCCGAACGCGCGCCACGCCCGCACGGCGAGGTCGTGGGCCTGCTTCTGCCCTATGGCATGCAGTACAACGCGGCCGTCGCCCCGGAAAAATTCGCGCGCATCGCCGAGCTGCTGGGCGAGCCCGCGGAAGGGACACGGGAAGCGCGTGCGCAGCGCGGCATAGAGCGCATCTTCCGCCTGCTCGAGGTTTTGGGCATGCCCTCCAGGCTGTCACAGATCGGCATCACGCGCGACCAGATCGACGAGATCGTCGACAACTCACTCACCATCGAACGGCTGAACCGGCTCAACCCCCGTGCCCTGGTGCGGGACGATCTGGTACGCCTTCTGCACCAGGCGCTGTGATGACGACCATGGCGCAGCAGCAGCGGCTGCAAGATCAGGTCGCGATAGTGACCGGTGCAACGTCGGGGATCGGTGAGGCGATTGCACGCCGCTTTGCGGCCGAGGGCGCCCAGGTCGCCGTGGTCGGCAGGAACCGCGAGCGCGGCGACGCCGTCGTCAGTTCAATCACGCAAAGCGGCGGCAAGGCGCACTTTTTCGCGGCCAACGTGACGTCCGATGACGCGGTGCGGGATCTGATGCAGTCGGTTCTCGACCGCTTCGGCACCTTGAGCATCTTGGTGAACAACGCCGGGATCTCATGGCCCGGCACCGTGGTCGACACCACGCCTGCGCAGTGGGAAGAGGTGTTCCGCGTCAACGTGACCTCCGCCTACCTGGCCAGCCACCACGCGATGCCGCACCTGCTGGCGCGTGGAGACGGCTCCGTGATCAACATTTCGTCCGAGGCAGGCCTGAAGGGCTTGAAGGACCGTGCGGCCTACTGCGCGGCGAAAGCGGCGCTGGTGGGGCTGACCAAGGCCATGGCCGTCGACCACTCGGGCCACGGCGTCCGCATCAACTGCATCTGCCCCGGAACGGTGGAAACGCCGATGGTCAGCCGGCTGATCGGCGAGCACGCGGATCCCCGGGCCATGAAAGACGAATTTTTGCACCGGCGCCTCACGCCCTTCCTCGGCACGCCCGATGACATCGCCGAGGCGGCGATGTACTTCGCGCTGCCCGGCAACCGCTATGCCACCGGAGCGGTCTTGTCAGTGGACGGCGGTTCGCTCGCGCGATAGGCCATCAGGCTTCATTCCCTTGAAGTGCACCTCCATGAAAACCGACGACCCCAACGCTTCCCCGCAGCCACGACCTGAAACACCACAGACCGGACAACAGCCAGACCACAGGAAACATGCCATGAACGCACCCCAGAACCTGCTTCGTTTCGAGGACATCCCGACGGGTCGCCAGCACACCACGTCCCGCACGATCACCGAGGCCGATGTGGATGCCTTTGGCCATCTCTCCGGCGACCTCAACCCGCTGCACATGGACGATGCCTTTGCCGCCACCACGCCGTTCGGGCGGCGTGTGACGCACGGCCTGCTGACCGGCGCGATCGTGTCGACGACGCACACCGAACTCACCGGACCGGGTTTCGTTTACGTCGGCCAGGAACTGCGCTTCCTCGGGCCGGTATTCATTGGCGACACGATCACTGTTGAAGTCACGGTGATCGAAAAAAAGACGGCCAAGCGCATCCTCATCATGGACACTATGGTGCGAAATCAGACGGGCGAGGCGGTGATGAGCGGCTTGTCGGCACTCAAGGAGCTGAGCATTGCGTAACGTGTCGCGGGACCTCCCGATGGTGAAGGCTGCGTCGGACCGTTGGGTTTACGCGCTGCTGATCTACACCGCCTCCGTGTGGGGAGCCAACGTTGTCATGCTCAAGACGATGACGAGCTATTTTGAGATCGTTCACTTGTCGTCGATCCGCATGTGGGTGGCCTTTTTCTGCATGGCGGCGATCTGCCGCTTCAGCAGCCAGCGCGTCGTGCGCCTCGGTCGCACCCAACTAGGCTGGGTGGCTGCTGCCGCCGCGTTGATGATCTACGCGCACCAGCTGATGTTGAGCCAGGGGCTGGCGTGGTCGACGGCCACCAACGGGGCGCTGATTCTTAGCCTTAATCCGGTGCTGTCCGTGCTGGTCGGCGCCGCGCTGTTCAGCGAACGGCTGAACGGTGCACGACTTGTCGGCGTCGTTCTCGGGCTGGTGGGCGCGGCCGTCGTGGTGCTGAATCGAAGCAGTGCCGACTTGCGATTCACCGGCATGGGCGACGCATTCCTGCTGACCTCGATGCTGGTCTACGTAGCGGCGGGCGCATGCATCCGCCAGGTCGTCGACCAACTGCATCCGATGGTGATCGGCTACTACATGCACCTGATCGGCGCATTGATGCTCACCGTACACGCCGCCTTCACGCCTTCGTTCTGGGAGCCTGCCGCGTGGTTCCCTTCCGCCTGGGTGTGGCTGCTGATCCTGTTCTCGGGGCTGTTTTCAACCGCTATCGGCAACCTGGCCTGGAACTACGGCATCTCGCGGCTAGGGCTCGGGCGAACGTCGATGTTTGTCAACCTGCTGCCGATCTCGGGTCTCCTGTTCGCGGTGGCCTTTCTTGACGAGGTCATTCGTGCCTCGCACCTGATCGGGTTCGTCTGCGTGCTGTCGGGCACCTGGCTGGCCGTCAAACGCAATCGGCCAGTGTCGCGCGCTTCTGCAGCGTCATGAGGCGCTGCTTGCCTTCAATCTTCACATCATCTCTTTTGTAAAGGAACACAACATGAAATGGACCGGCGTATTTCCCGCAGTCACCACCCAATTCAAGCAGGACGGAACGCTCGACCTCGATGCCACGCAGATGTGTGTCGAGCGACTCATCGACGGCGGCGTCAGCGGTCTCGTCATGATGGGCATGGTCGGCGAGAACAGCTCGCTGCGTCCGGACGAAAAGCTGCGTGTACTGCGCGCCGCGCTGGAATCTTCGCGCGGCCGCGTTCCGGTGCTGTCGGGCGTGGCGGAGTTCACCACCACACAAGGCGCAGAGTACGCGCGCGAGTGCGAGCGCCTGAGGATTGACGGTCTGATGCTGTTCCCGGCCATTGGCTACAAGTGCGATGCCGACGAAACCGTGGCCCACTACCGCACCGTAGCTCGGGCCAGTGGCCTGCCCATCCTGATCTACAACAACCCGATTGGCTATGGCGTCGACGTGACGCCTGAGGTGCTGGCGCGTTTGGCTGACTGCCCGACCCTGGTCGCGATCAAGGAAGAGTCCTATGACGTCCGACGCGTCACCGACATCTACAACCTGCTCGGCGAGCGTTATGCCGTGGTCTGCGGCGTGGACGATCTGGTTCTCGAAAGCGCGGTGCTCGGGGTTGTAGCCTGGGTGTCCGGCATGGCTAACGTCTACCCCAATGAATCGGTGCACCTGCTCGAACTCGTCGCCGATGACCAGTGGAAGCAGGCCCGTGCGCTGTACCGCGTGCTCACGCCGATCTTCCATCTCGATACGAAGTCGAAACTCGTGCAATACATCAAGCTGGCCGGGCAGCTAAAGGGCCAAGGGCGCGAATGGGTTCGTGCACCGCGCTTGCCGCTAACCGGCGACGAGCGCGAGATGGTTGAGCGCATCGTCGCGACTACTGACCAAGACCTGTCGGCAATCGCCGCCTGAGATATCTTTCAACGACTGCGACGCATCGACTGGAGCCCTCGCAATGGACAAGACCTCTAACCTTCTTCCAGACGACAGTTTCACGGGAACACTGATCGGCCGGGCATGGCTGCCCGGCGCCATAGCGGGTCCGGCAGTAGTCGCCATTCGCGAGGATGGCGTCTACGACCTGAGTTCGATCGCCGCTACCGTGAGCACGCTGCTCGAACGCGACGAGCCGGCCACGCTCGTTCAACGCACGGCGGGCCGACGCATCGGCAGCGTCGACGAAGTGCTTCGGAACACCGTGGTGACGCCCGACGAGACCAAACCCTACCTGCTCGCGCCCTGCGATTTGCAGGTGATCAAGGCGGCAGGCGTGACCTTCGCCGACAGCATGCTCGAACGCGTAATCGAGGAGCAGACGCGCGGCGACGCGGGCCGGGCCGTGGAAGTGCGCAGCCGAGTGCGTTCATTGATCGGCGACGACCTGGGCAGCGTCGTTCCCGGTTCGGCCCAGGCGATGAAATTGAAGGCTCTGCTGATCGAGCAAGGCCTGTGGTCCCAGTACCTCGAAGTCGGCATCGGGCCCGACGCTGAAGTGTTCACCAAGGCCCCGGTGCTGTCCGCCGTGGGTACCGGCGCGGAGATCGGCATCCACCCCGGTTCGGAGTGGAACAATCCCGAGCCCGAGGTGGTGCTCGCGGTCAACAGCCACGGGAAGATCGTTGGCGCAGCGCTGGGCAACGACGTCAACCTGCGCGATTTCGAGGGTCGCAGCGCGCTGCTCCTGGGCAAGGCCAAGGACAACAACGCCTCATGCGCCATCGGACCCTTCATCCGACTGTTTGACCAGAGCTTCACACTCGACGACGTGCGTGCGCAAGAGGTCGAGCTGCTGGTCGAAGGCGATGACGGGTTCGTGATGCGTGGTGCGAGTTCGATGAAGCGCATCAGCCGAGATCCACAAGACCTGACGGACCAGACGTTCAACGACACGCATCAGTATCCCGACGGATTCATGCTGTTTCTCGGCACGCTGTTCGCTCCAAACGATGACCGTGGTGAACCGGGCTGCGGCTTCACACACCGGGTCGGCGACATCGTGACCATCCGCAGTCCACAGCTGGGCGCGCTGCGCAACCGTGTCAACACCTCCGACAAGGTCAAACCCTGGAGGTTTGGGTTGCGGGCATTGATGGCCAATCTGGCAGCGCGCGGGCTGCTCGCTGACGGCAAAATTTAAAATCTGGAGAACGAATTGAAGATTACCGGGAACATGTTGATCGGCAGCGCATCAGTGCGCGGCTACGCAGGCGAGTTGCATGCCATCGATCCGAGATCCGGACAAGCGATCGCGCCGGCCTTCGGCGCCGGTAGCAAAGCGGAGATCGACCGGGCCTGCGAACTCGCAACCCTTGCCTTCGACGCCTACCGCGAAACGTCGCTGAAGCAGCGCGCCCGATTTTTGGAATCCATCGCAGAGGGTCTCGTCGATCTGGGTCCCTCGTTGATCGAGCGCGCCATGGCCGAAACTGGCTTGCCGAAGGCGCGCCTGGAAGGCGAGCGCGGCCGCACGGTCAGTCAGCTTCGGCTGTTTGCCACGGTCGTGCGCGACGGTCGCTGGCTCGACGTGACCATCGACAAGGCCTTGCCCGATCGCGTGCCACTGGGTCGGCCTGATCTGCGCCTGAGGAAGATCGCCATAGGCCCCGTCGCGGTCTTTGGCGCGAGCAACTTCCCGCTCGCGTTCTCCGTCGCAGGCGGAGACACCGCCTCGGCACTGGCGGCCGGGTGTCCGGTGGTGGTCAAGGCCCACCCGGGACACCTGGGCACCTCCGAACTTGTCGGACGGGCGGTCCAGGCTGCAGTTCAAGCCTGCGGTCTGCCGGAAGGGGTGTTCTCGCTGTTGATTGGCGAGGGCAACGAGTTCGGGCAGTTCCTGGTCCAGCACTCTGCAATTAAGGCGGTGGGGTTTACCGGCTCGCGCCAAGGTGGGCTGGCGTTGGGCCGCGTGGCCAATGCACGTCCACAGCCTATTCCGATATTTGCCGAGATGAGCAGCATAAACCCGGTCTTCCTTTTGTCCGGCGCGCTGGCCGACTCGCCGGACAAGCTGGCGCAGGCTTTCGTCGATTCGCTCGTACTGGGTGCCGGTCAGTTCTGCACCAACCCGGGCCTCGTCATCGGCATCGCAGGTCCGCACTTCGAACAATTCAAGGCCGCAGCTGCGGTGGCGCTGGCCGCCAAGGAATCGACGGTGATGCTGACGCAAGGCATCCACGGCGCCTATTGCTCCGGCCTGCAGCGCTTGGCGGACGCGCCAGACGTGCTCGAACTGGCTCGCGGAAAGGGGAAAGCCGCAACCGGTGGGGGCGAGAGCGCCGCTAGCGGCGCAGGCGATCAAGGTTTCTCCGCCCAGGCTGCGTTATTCTGGACCGAAGCGCACCACCTGCTCGACCAGCCCGAGTTGGAGCAAGAGGTGTTCGGACCGGCCGGCCTGGTGGTCGCTTGCCGCGACGTCGCCGAAATGCGGGCCATCGCCGAGCACCTGGAAGGTCAACTCACCGCGACGCTGCACCTGGTCGCGAGCGATCACGCCGACGCGCGCCAGTTGCTGCCGGTGCTTGAGCGCAAGGCGGGCCGCATTCTCGTGAACGGCTTTCCCACCGGGGTGGAAGTGTCGTACGCCATGGTTCACGGCGGGCCCTTCCCGGCCACGTCGGACGGCCGATCTACCTCAGTCGGAGCGTTGTCGATCGAACGTTTTCTGCGCCCGGTCTGCTACCAGGACATGCCGCCAGATCTGCTGCCCACGGCCCTTCAGGACGGCAACCCGCTCGGGCTGTCCCGGCTGATCGACGGAAAGCGTGAAGGGGCATGAACGGGGGCCGATGAACCTGCCGCCCAGCCGCCGGGGAGTACATGCGAGGCCCGCAAAGGGATTGGCAAGGGCTAGAGTTGTTAACTAAAATGTCCTAAGCAGGTTACATCCTCCTCCTAATCAGGTTACATCTTCCAAATGCACGGCCTCTCCTGTTGCGGGTTACCAATCTTCAAGATCGAGAACTTCGACTACGGTTCTCAGGTCAAGTGCGTCGATTTTCACTTTGCACCGCTGCAAGATCTGATGTCGACGTTGCCATATCCCCATCGGCATGATTTCTATCAGATCGACTGGGTCGAGCACGGCTCCGGTCACCACGTCATCGATTCGGTGAGGTACGAGGTGAAGCCGAACACCTTGTTCTTTATGTCCCCTGGGCAGATCCACGATTTCGTGCTGTCGGACGACACTGTGGGATTCACGATCAACTTCAGCACCGAGTTCTTTGCTCTGCAGCTGCAGAACAAGAACGCCCTCAACGAGATTCCGATTTACGACTTGGAGAACAGTATCCAGGCGCTGTACCTCAACGATGAGCAGGCCAATCGCATGCTCGAAACGCTGAACGCCATCGGCGAAGAATATTGCTCCGACCAGTTGGGATGGCAGGACATGATCCGGTGTCACCTTTACATCCTCCTGATGAAGGCGTCGAGGATGGCCGATCCGGGCTTCGATGCCGCTCCAACGTCGCGCAGCCTTTTCCTGGTGCGCCGTTTCAAGAGTCTGCTGGAGAAGCAGTTCGATTCGATCCAGGACGTTGGCGAATACGCCCGCCTGCTCAGGGTCAACGAACGTGCGCTCAACGAAGCCGTGCGACGAGCCACCGGCTCCACGGCAGCAAAAGTGATTCGCGATCGCTTGATGCTGGAGGCCAAGCGCATGCTGCTTCATTCCGAAGTCAGCATCGCAGAGGTGGCCGACCGATTGGCCTTCGAAGACCCGGCCTATTTCAGCCGCTGCTTCAAGAAGCACACCGGCCGCTCGCCGATCGAATTTCGTCAGAGCCTGGCCAATCTGACGATTTGAACGCGCCACCGAAAAGTCCAAAAAAAGCAGCGCTTCGTCCTAACGACACGCAGGGCCGGTCTCCTAAAATTTTTGCATGCCTCGGGTTACCCGCAGGCGCGACAACAACCTAGGAGATATCGGATGCCCATCGAGACGCCCAGTCCCACGCAAGCCACACCTTTCCAGTTGAAACTGTTTTTCCGCACCCTTGACCAGATGGCGAAGAAGGTCGCGGAGGACGAGCCCACGCTGGGTGTCGAGTTTCCCCACGTCACCGCCCCCGACGGTTCGTGGATTCGCCTGCCGGCATCGTTGTCTGCGGGGTATATTGGGGAGTCTTGGAGCCACGGGAACTGGCTGTGCGGCTTCTGGGTGGGCTTGCTGTTCGCCTCGTACCTGCAGACCAAGGACGAAAAGTACCTGGTCTGGGCGCGCGAGCGCATGCGCCTGGTGGCGCAACGTGCCGAAGATTCGAACACGCACGACATCGGCTTCATCTTTGACAGCAGCGCGATTCCCGGCTATCACATCACCGGTGACCGCTGGTATGCCGACATTGCCCTGCAAGCCGCCGACAAGCTGCGCGCCCGGCTGGTCACCACGCGCGGCGGCGCCTATCTGGCCTCGTGGGGCCCGATGAGCGACCCACGCGGCCGTTGCAGTTCGGCTATCGATACCATGGCCAACCTGTCCTTGCTGTACTGGGCCGCCAACCACAGCGGCGACGGCAGCTATCGCCTGGCGGCCGACGCGCATGCCGCCATGACGGCGCAAGCGTTCATCCGCTCCGACGACTCGACCTACCACGCCGTCGAGTACGACGAAGCCACCGGCGAGCGACTCCGCGGCTACACCTTCCAGGGTGCGTCCGATGAGTCGGCGTGGTCGCGTGGACAAGGCTGGGCCATCTATGGCTACGTGCACTCGGCACGCGAAACCGGCAAGCGTGAATACCTCGACCTGGCGGAGCGGCTGGCGACGTACTACATGAAACGGCTCGACGGCCGCGTCGTGCCGCCGTGGGACTTCGACGCGACCGGAGCCGACGCCAACATCAAGGACACGGCCGCCGCTGCCGCCGTGTCCTCCGCGTTGCTGGAGTTGGGCCGCATTCACCCGAATCTCGACACTGGTGCCAAGTGGGCCGGTCGCGGCCTTGCCATGCTCGAAGGGCTGTGCCGCGACGAGTTTGCCCATGAAGCATCACACCGCGGGCTTCTCAAGCACTCGTGCTATTCGAAACCGCACAACGAGGGTGTCGACGGCGCCACCATGTTTGGCGACTTCTTCTTTGTCGAAGCGCTCTGCCGTGCGGCCTTGCCGGGCGGCTTGCGCCCCTTGACTCCGATGCCTGCTCCCTAAAGAGAACTCCGCAGCGAAACCCTGCCAATCAGTGGCCGCCCTGGTTCTGCGGCGGTCAACCTCAGGTCACCGAGAAAATGTTCGGCACGCTGGTGGGATGTCCAAAAAATCTCGAAGATTTTCCTAACATTTGCATCGTCGTCCTCCTAAGATTTAGCCATTTGCAACAAGCAAGGTCACAAAAATGAAACTTCATGCCTTTGTCCTCCTGTTTTCCAGCGTCATCACGTTTTGTGAACCGGCATCCGCGCAGGTCTCGGATGATGTGATCAGGATCGGCTTTATCACGGATATCTCCGGCCTCTATTCCGATATCGACGGTAAGGGAGGAGTTGAAGCGATCAAGATGGCGATTGCCGATTTCGGCGGCGCCGTCAATGGCAAGAAGATCGAGTTCGTCTTTGCCGATCACCAGAACAAGGCCGACGTTGCCGCCACCAAAGCTCGGGAATGGTTCGACCAGCTAGGGCTCGATGTGCTGGTCGGAGGAACCAATTCCGGAGCCGCTCTGGCGATGTCCAAAGTGGCGGCGGAAAAGAAAAAACCATTCATGGTCATTGGTTCTGCATCATCGCGCCTGACGAATGAAGAATGCACTCCGTACACCATCCAATATGCATACGACACCATCGCCCTCGCCAGGGGCACTGGCGGTGCCATCGTCGCACAGGGCGGCAAGGACTGGTACTTTCTTACCGCCGACTATGCCTTCGGCGCGTCGCTCGAAAAGGACACCGCCGACGTGGTCAAGGCCAGGGGCGGGAAGATCATCGGTGCGGTGAAGCACCCGCTGTCTGCCACCGATTTTTCGTCGTTCCTTTTGCAGGCCCAATCCTCGAAAGCACAGATCCTCGGCCTCGCAAATGGGAGCGGCGACAACGTCAATGCAATTAAGAGCGCTAATGAGTTCGGCGTGACGAAGACGATGAAGCTAGCCGGCCTGCTGATCTTCATCAACGACGTTCATTCGCTGGGCTTGAATCTCGCCCAGGGCATGTACCTAACCGACGGCTGGTACTGGGACATGAATGACGAATCGCGCACCTGGTCGAAGCGATTCTTCAACCAAGTCAAGCGGATGCCATCGATGCTCCAGGCGGCCGACTACTCGGCGACGATACATTACCTGAACGCCGTCAAGGCCGTGGGAACCGACGATGGCGACAAGGTGATGGCGCACATGAAGTCAACCCCGGTCAACGACATGTTCGCCAAGAACGGCGTGGTCCGACCCGACGGTCGGATGGTGTACGACATGTACCTGATGCAGGTGAAGAAACCTTCCGAATCGAAATACCCCTGGGACTACTACAAGGTGGTGCAGAAGATCCCCGGCAATGAAGCCTACATGACGAAGGCTGAATCGAAGTGCACGCTTTGGAAGTGACCCGCAACAGCTGACGCGCGACCCCGGATGATGGGTCGAGGGCGCCATCGGATGGCCATGGAGACGCCCAGCCCCACGCAAGTCGGGAGAATCGTACTTTTTGTGCAAATCGGTGCGCTTGAGGTCGAAAACGTCAATCAAATCAAATACGAAGGGACTCCCCACTTTTCGGTAACGGCATCAAGTACCAAGATTGGTTTTTCGGAGTCAATCTAAAACCTTTGAAGGGGGAAGCGCCATGAGTGAGACTACACGAGTTGGCGTTGATATGGCAAAGCAATACGCCATCGATCTGGCGAAGGAGCACTTCCACCTGCGGGCCAACATCGCAAAAGCCAATCATCAGACGCCATATCCGACCCAGGTGCATTGCCCATCAAGAACGTCCGTTTGACAGGGCAGGTGTGCATTTTTGTTTAGGCTTAGCAACTACTCGGGCTCGCAGGGTGGGCAAAGCGCAGCGTGCCCACGGACGCGAAACACATGGGGCGTCTTTCAGCCCCGCGCGGATGCACCACTCGCCTGGCCACTGGCCTGCTGCACGGCGGCGTGAGTGTGGTGTTGGCCGAAACCCTGGGTTCCTGCGCTGCCGCCTACGCCAACCGTGCTGGCGCCAAGATAGTCGTGCCGGCCGAGCCTGGCTAGAAGTTGACGTTGTTCCTGCCCTTCAGATTCAGGATTTCGCGCGCTTCATCGGGTGTCGCGACTTCCAGACTCAGGCCTTCGATCAGGGTACGCACGCGCTTGACCTGGTCGGCATTGGATTTGGCCAGATGGCCGGGGCCGTCCCACAGCGAATCTTCCAGCCCGACGCGCACATTGCCGCCCAGCGCCAACGATTGCGCGGCAATCGGCATCTG
>JAYVST010000445.1:0-2687 GCA_043775255.1 Burkholderiales bacterium | reverse complement strand
CCCCTCTTCCATCTAGAGAGTCGCCAACGTGCAGTTCTGGGTGATCCAAACGCTCAACAGCCTGGCGCTGGGAGGATTGCTGTTCCTCCTGTCATCGGGCTTTTCGCTGATCTTCGGCATGATGCGCATCGCCAACCTCACGCATGGCGCGCTCTTCATGATGGGCGCCTACATCGGCGTGACGGTGTTGCGCTACGTGCCCAACCTCGCATTCGCGGTGGTCGCCGCGGGGTTGAGCGTGGCCGTCATCGGCGGGCTGATCGAGCGCCTGATCCTGCGGCGCCTGTCGGGCAACTCGCAAGGCCAGGTGCTGGCGACCCTGGGCCTGTCTTTCATTGCCGCCGACCTCTGCCTGGTGGCCTGGGGCGGCGACCCGATCCCGGTGCCGACGCCGGACTTCCTCAAGGAGCCCCTGCGCCTGGCCGGCATGGCCTTTCCTGCCTACCGCCTGGTAGTGGTGGCGGTGGCGATCGTGGTCGGCATCGCGCTCTACTGGATGATGGAGCGCACCCGCTTAGGCGCGATGATCCGCGCCGGTGTCGATGACATGAACATGGCGCGCGCGGTCGGCATTCCGGTCTCGCGGCTGTTCACCAGCGTGTTCTGCCTGGGCGCGTTTCTGGCCGGCGCCGGCGGCATGATCGGCGGCCCGATCCTGTCGGCCTATCCGGGGCTGGACGCAGAAATGCTGCCGCTGGCGCTCATCGTGGTGATTCTGGGCGGCGTCGGCAGCCTGTTCGGCGCCTTCGTCGGCAGTTTCGTGGTCGGTTTCGTCTATACCTTCGGCATCGCCCTGGCGCCGGACTTCGCCTACGTGATCCTGTTTCTGCCGATGGTGTTCGTGATCGCCTTTCGCCCGCGCGGCCTGTTCGGGCGCCTGACGGTATGAAGCGCATGGCGCTTTTGCTTGTGCTGCTGACGGCCTATCCGTGGATCGCCGGCGAGTACTACATCAACTTAGCCAGCCAGATCATGATCGCTGCGCTGTTCGCCGCCAGCCTCAACCTGCTGGTGGGCTACGGCGGCATGACATCACTCGGCCATGCCACCTACCTGGGCCTGGCGGCCTACGTTTCCGCATGGACCTTTCTCAAGCTGGGCGTGGGCCACGCCACTGCGGCGGCGATCGCGCTGGCTGCGACCACCCTGATTTCCTGCGTGTTCGGCTGGCTCGCATTGCGCGCCTCGGGTCTGTCGTTCCTGATGATCACCTTAGCTCTCTCGCAGGTGCTGTGGGGGCTGGGCTACCGCTGGGTCAACGTCACCAACGGCGACAACGGCCTATCCGGCCTGACCCGCCCGGAGCCCTTCGGCATCAACCTCGACGGCTCGATGCACTACTACTACTTCGCGCTCATCGTGGTGACGCTCGCCCTGTACGCGATCGCGCGCTTCGTGCATTCGCCGTTTGGCGCCTCGCTGGCCGGCACGCGCGACCAGCCGCGCCGCATGAGCGCGCTGGGCTTCGATGTTTGGCGCATTCGCTGGATCACCTTCGTGCTGTCGGCCTTCCTGGCGGCCGTGGCCGGCCTGTTGTACATCTACTATCACAAGTACATCCACCCCAGCGCGCTGGCGGTATCGAGCTCGGCCGAAGTGCTGCTGGGCGTGATCGCGGGCGGTTCCGGCACGCTGGTAGGCCCGGTGGTCGGCGCGGCGCTGGTGCTGCTGCTGAAGAACTACGCTTCGGCCTACATCGAGCGCTGGAACACCCTGATGGGCGTGGTGTTCGTGCTGATCGTGATGTTCATGCCCGACGGCCTGGTGCCGGGCGCGCAGCGCCTGTGGGCGCGCATGCGTGGAGCCGCGCGATGAGCGTCGCCCTGCGCATCGACGACCTGTGCAAGTCCTTCGGCGGCCTGCCGGCGACGCGCCATGTCAGCATGGAAGTAAGCGCCGGCGAGCGACGCCTCCTGATCGGCCCGAACGGCGCCGGCAAGACCACGCTGTTCAACCTGATCACCGGCGACCTGCCGTCGGACTCCGGGCGAATCGAGCTGTTCGGCGCCGATATCACCGCGTTGCCGACGCACCGGCGCGCCCATCTTGGTATTGCGCGCACCTACCAGATCATCACGCTCTTCAACCGCGACACCATCGCGCACAACCTTGCGTTGGGCCTGTTGGGCCTGTCGCCGCGACGCCACGAAATGTTCAGTGCGTTGAAGCGCCACACCGACATGCGCGAGGCGGCCATCGCGACGCTTGCGCGGGTCGGCCTGGCGCACCTGGCGGACCGGCCGGTGAGCTCGGTCTCGTACGGCGAGAAGCGCCGCGTGGAAATCGCGCTGGCGCTGGCGCAGCGGCCGAAGCTGCTGCTGCTCGACGAGCCGCTAGCCGGTTTGTCACTGGAGGAGCGTGCCGCAGTGCAGGCGCTGATCGCCGCGATTCCGCGCGAAACCACCATCGTCATGATCGAGCACGACATGGACGTGGCGCTGGATTTCGCCGAGCGCATCACGCTTCTGCACTATGGCGAAGTGCTGGCCGACGGCACCCGCGCCGATGTGGTGGCCAACCCGCGCACCCGCGAGGTTTACCTTGGCCACTAGCGCGAAGATCGCCCTGCGCCTTGAAGGCGTGCACGCCTTCTACGGCGACAGCCACGTGCTGCACGACGTTTCGTTCCAGCTCGAGGAAGGCCGCGTGCTCGCCTTGCTCGGGCGCAACGGCGCCGGCAAGACCAC
>JAYVST010000444.1:0-4025 GCA_043775255.1 Burkholderiales bacterium | reverse complement strand
CGACGGTTGCCTGGCGCCGTCGGAACGCCCCGGCATCGGCATGACCTTCAATTGGGACCGGATTGAAACCTTGCGCTTCACATGACATGAAAATCACCCGCATCGATTGCATTCCGTTCAACCTGCCGCTGGAAAAGCCGGTCAGTTTCGCCGGTGGTCGCCTCTCGGTTTCCGAGCATGTTCTGCTGGAGGTGCATACCGACGCCGGCCTCACCGGCCATGCGGAAGCGCCGTCGCGCCCTTTCTTCTACGGCGAATCGCAGGCCGGCATGTGCGCGGCCGTGCGCCAATGGTTCGCGCCGGCCCTGACCGGAATGTCGCCCTTCGCCATCGAACGCGCCTGGTCGCTGTTCGACGGCGTCGAGCACAACAACACCATCAAGGGAGCGCTCGACATCGCCCTGCACGACCTCATGGGCCAGTCGCTCGGCGTGCCGTGTCACCGCCTGCTGGGCGGCTGGACCGACCGCGTGCGGGTCACCTACATCTGCGGCTACGGCGTACCCGAGGCGATGGCCGAGGAAGCGCTGGCCGTACGGGCGCGCTACGGCATCACCGCCTTCAAGCTCAAGGTCGGCATCGATGCGCGGCAGGACGTGCGCATGTTGCAGGTATTGCGCAACGCCCTGCCCGACGCGCACTTGTGCGTGGACGGGAACTCCGGCCTGTCAGGCAGGGATGCGGCAAGGGTGCTCGACGCCGGCCACGAGATCGGCCTGGCCTGGGCCGAGGAACCGGTGCATCGCGACGACCGGCCCGGCCGCGCCTGGCTGGCGCACCGAACCCGCGTGCCGGTGATGGGCGATGAAAGTTGCCGTACTCCGCACGAGGCGGCGCGCGAACTCGCCGACGGTTTCGTGCAGATCGTCGGGGTGAAGATCGCGCGCACCGGATTTCGCATCACGCGCGACATCCTGGCGCAATGCGCGGCTGTGCGCGCGCCGGTGGTGGTGGCAAGCCAGGGCGACAGCACGCTGGGCATCATCGCCGCACTCCACTTCACGGCGGCGCACCGGGCCGCCGCCGCCAATCCGGCCGAGCTGACCTTCCACCTGAACACCTGCGCCGACATCCTGGTCGAGACCGTCGATGTGGAAGGCGGCATGCTGCGCGTGCCGGACCGGCCCGGCTTGGGCGTGACGATCGACCCCGAAAAACTTGCCCGCTACCGCGTGCAATGATGCGCACGCCTCCCCCGCCGCCGCGCCGAAACGAGACTTCGTGACCCCATCGCCTGCCCCATTCATCGCCATCGAGCGGCTGTCGGTGGCCTACGCTACCCGTGCCGGCGCGCGCCTCCTGGCCGTCGACAGCATCGACCTGTCGGTCACCAAGAACGAGTTCTGCGTGATCGTCGGCCCCAGCGGTTGCGGCAAGTCCACCCTCCTCAAGATGCTCGCCGGCCTGGTGCGCTTCGAGTCCGGCAGCGCGGCCATCGGCGGCGCCGCCGCCGGCGCGCCGCGCGAGGACATCGGCTACGTGTTCCAGAGCCCGACCCTCTTGCCCTGGATGACGGTGCTGCAAAACGTGCTTCTGCCAATGCGGGTGCAGGGCCGCGACGGCCGCGAGAACTGGGACGCGACCGCGCGCGAGTTGCTTGCCATGGTCGGCCTGACCGAATTCGCCGGCAGCTATCCGGGCGAACTCTCCGGCGGCATGCAGCAGCGCGTTGGCATGGCGCGTGCCCTGATGCACGACCCGGCGCTCCTTCTGATGGACGAGCCGTTCGGCGCGCTCGACGCCTTGACACGTGAATCGATGAACGCCGAACTGCAGCGCATCTGGATGTTGCGCCCCAAGACCGTCCTGTTCGTCACCCATTCGATCAGCGAGGCGGTGTTCCTGGCCGACCGCATCGTGGTGATGAGCCGCCGCCCGGGACGTATCGTCGCCGACATCCCGGTCGAGCTCCCGCGACCGCGTTCGATTCAATCGGTCGATTCTGTCCGATTCGCAGAAATTTCACGCCAGGTACGCAGCCACCTGTTCGCCTCGGAGGGCGCATGAAACACGAGAAATGGCTGCGTTTCGGCGGCCCGCTAGTGCTGCTGGTGCTCTTAGTCGGCATCTGGGAGGTCGCGGTGCACTGGTTCAAGGTGCCGCAAATGATCCTGCCGGCGCCGGTCGAGGTCGGCCAGGCGATGTTCGACGGGTTCCGCAACGGCATGTTCCAGAAGCACCTGTATGTCACCGGCAAGGAAGTCGTCATCGGCTACGTGCTGGGTGTGACCCTGGGCATCGGACTGGGGGCGCCGATCGCGCTCTCGCGCACGGTGGAGCTGTTCCTCTACCCCTATCTGCTGGCGCTGCAGACCATGCCGAAGATCGCGCTGGCGCCGCTGATGATGATCTGGGTCGGTTTCGGCATCGAGTCGAAGATCATCATCACGATGATCGTGGCGATCTTCCCGGTGCTGGTGAACGTGATCGTCGGCCTGCGCTCGGTCGACCCCGAGCGCATCGCCCTGATCCGCGCGCTCAAGGGCGGCGTGTTCGCCGAATTCCGCTGGGTGCGCCTGCCAAGCGCCGCGCCCTTCATCTTCGCCGGCATGAAGACGTCCGTGGTGCTGGCCCTCCTGGGCGCGATCGCCGCCGAATTCGTCGGCGCCGAGGCTGGACTAGGCTATCTGATGAGCCAGCTGATGTTCAAGCTCGACACGCCCGGCGTGTTCGCCATCCTGATCCTGCTGGGGGCCATCGGCGTCCTTCTATTCCTGTTCGCCGACTGGGCGCAGCGCCGCATCGTCTTTTGGGACGCATCCAACGACGACCGCTGGTCGCCGCGCTAGGCGCTGCGGCCGGCACGCAGGACTACAAGTGAGCAACGCAGAAAGGGGGACCCAATGAGTATCGAAGTGCGGAGTATCGAAGTGCGTCGATTGGCCTACGCGCTGGGTGCCGAGGTACGCGGCGTCGACTGCCGCCAGCCTTTGGATGCGGAGACGGTGGCGGCGATTCGCCGGGCCTGGCTCGACCATCAGGTGCTGGTGTTCCCCGACCAGGACGTGACGCCGGAGCAACAGGTCCGCTTCAGCCGCTACCTGGGCATGGTGGAAGACTATCCGCTGGCCCACTACCGTTTGCCGGGTCATGCGGAAGTCTTTCTGCTCACCAACCAGCCGATCGCAGGAAGCGGCACGCAGACCACCAACGCGGGCCGCCACTGGCATTCCGACCTCTCGTTCACGGCGCGGCCGGCGCTGGGCTCGCTCCTGCGCTGCGTCGAGATACCCGACGTCGGCGGCACCACCGCCTTCGCCAGCCAGACCATGGCCTATGAGGCCTTGAGCCCCGCCTTCCGCGCGCTCATCGATCCGCTCACGGCGGTGCACGAACTGTTCTCCAAGACGAAGGATCTGCGTAATCTCGACCAGGGGCAGATCCGCGACATGAAAAAGTCCAATCCGCGTATCGCCCAGCCGGTGGTGCGCGTCCATTCCGAAACCGGCCGGCGCGCGCTGTACGTCAGCGAAGCGGTCACCACCGACATCGTCGGCATGCATCGGGAAGAGAGCGATGCGTTGCTCGAATTCCTGTTCCGCCACCAGACCAGGATGGAGTTCACGTTTCGCCACACCTGGCGGCGCCACGATATCGTGATGTGGGACAACCGCTGCACCCTGCATATGGCGGTACCGGACAACGATCACGTCCAGGCGCGCGTGATGTACCGCACAACGCTCACCGGCGAACCCTGCGGCGCCCCGGTGGCCGAGGCAGGCAGCGCATGACGCCCGCCGGCATGTCGGCCGAGATCGGCTTCGCCTACCAGAACACCGCCGCGCGCGTAGTGCTGCGCGCCGGCGCACTCGATGATCTCGGCGCCGAATGCGCGGCACTGGAAGTCACCCGCCTGATGGTGGTGTGCAGCCCGCGCACGCGCCAACGGCGCCTTTTCGCCCGCGCCATGGGCGCGCTCGGCCCATTGGCTGTCGTCGTCTTCGATGGCGTCGTCGAGCATTCATCGACGCAACTTGTCACTGCGGCCGCCGCCATCGCGCGTGACAAGGCGATCGACGGCTTGG
>JAYVST010000443.1:0-6637 GCA_043775255.1 Burkholderiales bacterium | reverse complement strand
CATCAGTCCGGTTCGCGCAACAGCCGTACGTCGCGTTGCGGGAATGGAATCTTCACCCCCTGGGCCTGAAATCCGCGCCAGATGGTGAAATTGAGATCGGAACGTACATTCATGCTGCCCTGTTCCGGGTCCTTGATCCAGAATCCCAGTTCCATTTCCAGGCCATCGGCCCCAAACGCCTTGAGCAGCACCGCCGGCGCGGGTTGGTCGAGCACCCGCACGTGACCGGCTGCGGCTTCGAGGAGGATTTGCGTGACGCGGTCGAGATCGCTGTCGTAAGCCACCGCGACCGCAATCGAGAGCCGGTTCTCGCGTGTGGTGAATGAAAGATTGGCCACCGGCGAATTGACCAGCATTTCGTTGGGCACGATCGCTTCAGTGCCGTCGCCGGACTTGAGCACGGTATAGCGAGTGTTGATCTGGGTGACCGCCCCGCTGTATTTGTCGACCGTCACAACGTCGCCGATGCGGATCGAGCGGTCGAGCAGGATGATGAAGCCGGAAAAATAATTGCTCGCAATGCGTTGCAGGCCCAATCCCAGCCCCACACCCAGGGCGCCCCCGAATACCGACAGGACCGTCAGGTCGATGCCGACCACGGATAGGCTCAGCAGGACCGCTACGAGCACCAGCAGCGCCTTGACGACCCGCCCAAGGACCACGCGCAATGACATGTCGACCGATTCGGCCGCCATCAGCCGCGCCTCCAGAAGCGTCGCGGCCCAGAGCGAAAGCAGAAGCGTGAGCGCGATCGACGCGACCCCCTGCAAGATCAGCAGGATCGAGATCGAATGCCTGCCGACAGGAAAGCGCACATGTTCCAGAGTTGCAGCCAGTTCGGGCAGAAAGCCGGTGAAGTGCAGGACCACACCTGCCCATGCTGTCAGGGCGATCCAGCGTTCGCCCGTCGCAAGCGCGGTGCTTGACGGGATGGCATGGCGCAGCAGGTACACCAGCGCCCGGATTGCAACAAAGGCTGTCAGGAGCGGAATGGCCGCATGCAACAGGTTGACGTGATGAAAACGCGCCAACAGCAAGCGCCCGAAGAACACCAGCGCCAACGCCAGCAACGGAAAAAGCAGACGCTCGAAGCCGCCGCCGACGAATCGCAGGGGCCGGCCCATGCCCTGCCCGGCCGCCGTGCGCGCCGCCATCCGCTGGCCCAGATGCGCGCGCAAACGGCGCGCGATCGACCAGGCAAGCAGAAGGCACAAGGCCAGCGTGCCTGCCTGCCACAGGATGCCGGGGTCGCGCAAGTCGCCCCACAGATCGGCCAGGAACGCCGGCATGGCGGTGAAGGTCATCGCGCCGTGTAGGGACGCGCCTCGGCCCGCTGGCGCTCCCAATTCAAGCGGTAGCGCGCAGAGACCGCGCCATTCCCCGAGAAGATGAGTACATTCTCCGCATTGCGGCGCTGCGCGGCGTAAGTCCAGTTGAACGACCCGGTGATCACGCTGCCACCGCCGCCGGCATCGATGATCATCACCTTGTTGTGTGCACTCTGGTATCGGTCCTCGATGAAAACGGGGATGCCGGCAGCAGCAATCTCCGGAATGCGGTTGTTCTCCGCACGTTCGCTCTCACCTGCATCCGCCATCACCCGCACGTCGACGCCGCGCGCCTTGGCCTCGATCAACGCCCGTGCCAGCGGCCGGCTGGTGAAGGTGAACGCATGCACCAGCACCTCCCGGCGCGACGCGCGCAGCGCCGCGACGATGGCGCCTTCGATGTCATCCCAGGGCGAGAAAAGGATCTGCACGCTCCCGCTCGTCAGCGCGACGGGCGCGACAGGTGCATCGCGGGCGCCTGCCGTTGCATGCGCCAGGAGCACAAGGAAAACGCACAGGGCCCAGGCCGACAAACGTGCACGCCTCACGTCGCTGCCTCCATTGCGACGGCGTAAAAACCGTCGGTCCCATGCTTGTTTGGCAGAAGTTCGAGCGCGTCATCCACGGTCATCGTCGCAGCGTCAATGCCGCGTGTGGCAAGCGCAGCAGCGGCGGAAACCGGCACAAAACGCGGGTTGGCAGCCCGGAACGCATCAATCACGGCCGCGTTCTCCTCAGCGAGCACGCTACAGGTCGCGTACACCAGCCGACCGCCCGGCTTGACCAGGCGTCCGGCGGCGGTGAGGATCGCCAATTGCTTCCCGGCAAGCCGGCTTATGTCGGCCGGCGCCAGGCGCCATTTCAATTCGGGATTGCGCCTGAGCGTACCCAGGCCGCTGCATGGCACGTCGACTAACACCCGGTCGAGCTTGCCGGCTAAGCGCTTGACGCGGATGTCGTTCTCGGATTCGATGCGTACCGGGTGCACATTCGACAAACCGCTCCGGGCCTGCCTGGCCTTGAATTTCGCCAGCCGCCCTGCGGACACGTCGAATGCGTAGAGGCGTCCGCTAGAGCGCATCAAGGCGCCCAGCGCCAGGGTCTTGCCGCCGGCCCCGGCGCAGAAATCAGCGACCATCTCGCCGCGCCTGGGCGCGAGCAGTTCGGCCAACAACTGGCTGCCCTCGTCCTGCACTTCAAACGCGCCGCTCAAGAACATCGGATGGCGCTGCAACGCCGGCTTGCCCTCGACTAACAGGCCATGGGGCGAAAAGCGGGTCGGGTGCGCGATGATGCCGTCGGCGAACAAACCGGCGGCCACCAGTTCGCGGGTTGACTTGAGCGGATTGACGCGCAAGGCCAATGGCGCGGGCGCCTTCAGCGCGCGTCCCAGTTCGAGCGCACCGGCGGCTCCCCGTTCGAGAAGCAGTCGCTGCCAGAGCCAGTCCGGCAGGTCATGTCGCACCGCGTCGGGCAGTTCCTCGGTCGTCACCGCCTTGATGCGCGCCACCAGTTCGGGTTCGCCGTCGCGCAGAAAATGGGCGCACTGCTTGAGGTTGAACCCGCGAATGCGCACCAGCGCCGCGAGCGCAAGTTCGCGCGGAAATTCGGCGCCGGCGCAGGCCGCCAAACTGCGCCGATTGCGCAGCACCGCATACACGGTTTCGGCAATCACCCCACGATCGGAGGAGCCCAGCTTGGGATGGCGACGGAAATAGTCGGACAAGGTTCGATCGGCGGCGGTGCCGACGGGCAACGCCTGCGCCAGGGCGCGCACCGCATGCTCGAACACAAAACCGGTGAGGATGGCGCGGGCGTTCAACCATTCGCTCCGGCGGTCGCGACCATGGCAAGGTTGCCGTTCATGACGCCCTGACGCGCGGACCGGTCCGACACCCGCACGACCCCATTTTCAACCACCAGTTCGCCGCGCGCCAACCAGGCCACCGCTTGCGGGTAAATCACATGCTCCATTGCCAACACGCGCGCGGCCAGTGAGTTCGCATCATCGCCGGGCAAAACCGGCGCGGCCGCCTGCACGATGATCGGCCCGTGATCGAGTTCGGCAGTGACGAAATGAACCGTGGCGCCATGGATCTTGCAGCCGGCTGCCAACGCACGTTCATGTGTGTTCAGGCCGGGAAACGCCGGCAGCAGCGAGGGGTGGATGTTGATCAATCGTCCGGCATAGCGATCGACAAATTCCGCAGTCAGTATGCGCATGAAGCCGGCCAGCGCCACCAGCCCCGGACGATGGACATCGATCGCAGCGGAAAGCGCACCTTCGAAAGATGCCCGGTCGGGATGGTCACGGTGCGCAACGACCGCCGTTGCGATACCGTGCGCGTGGGCTACGGCCAAGCCCGCTGCATCGGCACGGTTGCTGATGACCGCCCCGATCGCGATCGGGATTTGGCCGGCCTCTCGGGCTCGGACTAGCGCCTCCATGTTGCTGCCTCGACCGGAGATGAGAATGACAACGCGCAACACGAAAAGTCCCGTTTCCTTGCCTGCGACAAACCCCGCATTCTACCGGTTTGCGCTGCACAAATCGCTATAATTCAAGGCTTTATCTCTTTCCACCGGATTCGCTTCCCATGCTGGTTCATCGCGGCTGGTCCGCGCGCGCGGCTGGCCTTGGCCATGTCGTCGCGATAGGCAATTTCGATGGCGTTCATCTCGGACATCAGGCGATTCTGCGCGAACTCGAAAACGCCGCGCGGCGCTTCGGACTGGCGTCCTGCGTCGTCACCTTCGAACCGCATCCGCGCGAATTCTTCTCGCCGCACGCGGCGCCCACACGCTTGACCTCGTTGCGCGAAAAGTGCGAATTGCTCGAACGCCATGGCGTGGCGCGGGCGCAGATCATCCGCTTCAACCGGGCATTGGCCAACCTGTCGGCCGATCGGTTCATCGAACGGATTCTCGTGCAAGGACTGGCCGCACGATGGATCATGATCGGCGAGGACTTCCGCTTCGGCAACCAGCGCGGCGGCGATTTGGCCAGCCTCCAGACGGCCGGCGCCAAGTACGGATTCGAAGTGCAGGCGATGCCGACGGTGCTGACGGCGCAGGGCGCCCTTGCCGCCACGCGGGTCTCCTCCTCGATGCTGCGCGAGCTGCTGTCTGCCGGCGATGTCGGACGTGCCCAAAGTCTGCTCGGACGCCCGTACAGCATTTCCGGTCGAGTGGTGCATGGCGACAAGCTCGGCCGTACTTTGGGCTTCCCCACCGCCAACATCCGGATGCGGCACAACCGCCCGCCGCTGACCGGCATATACGCGGTGAAAGTCGCCGGTATCGCAGACGTTCCGCTTGAAGCGGTCGCGTCGATGGGTGTACGTCCCACGGTTACCGGATCGGGCGAAATGCGCCTCGAGGTGTTCATCTTCGATTTTTCGGCGGACCTCTATGGCCGTCACCTGCGCATCGAATTCCTCAAGAAACTGCGTGACGAGGAAAAGTACACGGGACTTGAAGTCCTGAAGCGCCAGATCGCGATCGATTGCGACGACGCAAAAGCCTATTTTCGCGCTGGCCAAGACTGACGCCGGCACCCCAATCGAGTAGTTCACGCAACCCGAAAGCCGCCTCCCGCGCACCATGGCCGACTACAAAAGCACCCTCAACCTTCCGGATACCCCGTTTCCGATGCGCGGCGACCTCGCCAAACGCGAGCCCGTATGGGTCGCGCAGTGGCACGAGAAGGGCGTCTATGCCCGCATGCGCGAGGCCGCGCGGGGACGGCCGAAGTTCATCCTGCATGACGGGCCGCCCTATGCCAACGGTGACATTCACATCGGACACGCGATCAACAAGATCCTCAAGGACGTCATCGTCAAGACGAAGAACATGGCGGGATTCGACGCTCCCTATGTGCCAGGCTGGGATTGCCACGGCATGCCGATCGAGCGCGAAATCGAAAAGCAGCACGGCAAGAACCTGCCGGTGGAAAAGACACAGAGCCTGGCGCGCGCCTACGCGTCGCTACAAATCGAACGCCAGAAAGCCGATTTCATGCGCCTGGGCGTGTTGGGCGAGTGGGACGATCCGTACAAGACGATGAATTTCAAGAGCGAGGCCGACGAGATTCGCGTCCTCGGCCGCATTCTCGAGGCGGGCTATGTATACCGCGGTCTCAAACCGGTCAACTGGTGCTTCGACTGCCAGTCGGCCTTGGCCGAGGCGGAGGTCGAGTATGCGGACAAGAAGGATTTCGCCATCGATGTCGGTTTCCCTTTCGCGCAACCGGCTCGGGTTGCGGCAGCGTTCGGTCTGACCGCCTTGCCGAAAGAGCACGGCTGGATCGTCATCTGGACCACAACCCCTTGGACCATTCCGGCGAACCAGGCGCTCAACCTGCATCCGGATTTCTCCTACGCCCTGGTGGATACGCCCAAGGGCCTTTTGATCCTCGCCCAAGATCTGGTGACACCAAACATGGAGCGCTGGGGGTTCGCCGCCGGCGCATGGTCGGTCCTCGCCACGGCCAGGGGCGAAAGTCTGGCAGGAATCGAATTCCGCCACCCCCTAGCCGGGCTCGATCCGGGTTACGACAGGGTTGCACCGATCTATCTTGGCGACTACGTGACCCTCGACGCCGGCACCGGCGTGGTCCATTCGGCGCCTGCCTACGGCGTGGAGGACTTCAAGTCCTGCAAGGCGCACGGAATGCGCGACGACCAGATCCTCACGCCGGTGCGCGGTGACGGCAAGTACGCGCAATCCCTGCCGTGGTTCGGCAGCCTGTCCATCTGGGAGGCCAATCCGAAGATCGTCGCCGCCCTCGACCAGGCCGGATCCCTGCTCAGGCAGGAGGCCTATGGCCACAGCTACATGCATTGCTGGCGCCACAAGACCCCGATCATCTACCGCGCCTCGACGCAGTGGTTCGCGGCAATGGACGCGCCACCCGGATTCGGCGCCAACCTGCCGGCCGAGTCGCTGCGCGCGACGGCGCTACGTGCGGTTGACCAGACCAGATTCTTTCCGGCTTGGGGCAAGCAGCGCCTGCACAGCATGATCGCCAACCGGCCCGACTGGACGCTCTCGCGCCAGCGCCAATGGGGCGTGCCGATGCCCTTTCTGGTGCACAAGGAAACCAGCCAACTGCATCCGCGCACTCTCGATCTGCTCGAGGCCGTCGCCAAGCAGGTCGAACAGGGCGGCATTGAGGCCTGGCAAACCTTAGACATTGAAGCGCTCGCCCGTTCGATCGGCGTTGCCGACTGCGCCGACTATGTGAAGATCAAGGACACCCTGGACGTCTGGTTCGACTCCGGCTCCACCTTCCAGACCGTGATGGGCGG
>JAYVST010000442.1:0-4203 GCA_043775255.1 Burkholderiales bacterium | reverse complement strand
TCGTCCGTTCCATCGCCTGTCCTCTTCATCGGGTTAAACTCGACGCAGAGGTTATCCAGACTATCGATCAAATTCATGCAGGCTTGCCGGAGGGACACGCTTTACCGACCACCTGCACGAGGTGTTCAGCGCCTTCGGGCCAATCGAGACGCGGCGCATGTTCGGCGGCACCGGGGTTTGGCATCAAGGACTGATGATCGGTCTGGTGGCGCACGACACTCTGTACCTCAAGGTCGATGACCAGACGCGCGGGCAATTCGAAGCGCTGAGGCTTTCGGCCTTCGAATACACGCGCCAGGGCAAGACCGTGGCCTTGTCGTACTACCGGGCGCCGGAGGAGATGCTGGAAGCGCCGGCTGAGGCGGTGGCGTGGGCGAGGCTGGCTTATGCGGCGGCTTTGAGGGTAGTGCGGCCTGGCGGTGACGTACCTTTATCTCGCCCGCGTCCGGCAACTCGCCTGCGTCGGGCGCACCCCAAAGGATGATTCGAAACCCAAACAAGTTCCAAATAGACGACTGCCAAGCCCGATGCTGCTGGTCAGCGCCAGGAATCCTGATTCCTCGGCAACGCGCCTGACGGGTCGTAAACTTGTAGGGTGTCGTGGGCCGTCAGCATGTCGTTGTAGATCACAAGGTTATGGCCGCTCGGCGCGAACCTCGACGCGAACACGATGCCCTTCGCTCCGCTTGCAATGGCTTGGTCCGCCAAGACCCAACTCGGCGGCTCAACCCGCTGGTTGAACCAGAGTTCACGCCAGTCACAATGGAACTCTTCCCATATCTCAGCCCACCGAGCTGCGTGGTAGCCGGCTCGAAAGTCGACAATCGGCGCGGCACGAACGGTGTAGCTGACCAAGGTGCCAGGCGGCATCAGCGATGATAGCTGCTGGTACTCGCGAATGGCAGTCTCAGGCTCCAATGAGAGATACAGCGCCTGCGTGCCTGGTCGGTTGGCGCGCCCCCCATGCGTTCCAGCACCGGCGCCGCTGGTCGGCGCAGTGGCCCATCTCGGCGTGTGCATTCGGTACCCCGCAAGCGGGCCAAACTCGATCAGGATCATCCCGCCGCGCCGGCCTCGATGGATGCGATGTAGCGCAGTAGATCATCCGTTCGCCCTTCCGACACCAGCCGCTCGGCCGTCTTGTAACCGAAACCGGACAATGGCTCGTTGCGATACCAGAACAGCGCCTTGTTCAGATCGCCGTTCAGGTCGGTCGCGGCCTTGATGATCCGCAGTGCCTCGCGCAGAAAGTCCTGCACTCCACGTGACCCTGGCGCGCGGCTGATGGTGTTGCGGTGGACGTGCGCCTGCTCGGCCAGCATCTGCAGGTCAATGTGAAGGGCCTGGCTGAAGCGCCTGGGCGAAAGCACGGGAGCCGGCGAATCAGTCTCGTGCAGAAAGTCGACGAAGTGCTGGAATGTTCCGCCCAGCAACGGCAGTTCGAGAATGGTTGCGTTTGTCACGTGTCTGCCTTTCCGTGAAATTGCATCTTATATGCACTATTTTCGCATTAATATCGCAGCACTGCAAGCCCAACGCCTTTGTCGAAAGGAGAAGGGAACAAGGAACGACCGCCATCACGTGCGACCGCCGTATGCCCCCAGCCTGTCCGGTCTAAAATGCGCCGCTTCGCTGCGGCGTACGCTACAGCGACCCGCACTCACCTTCCAGGATTCATCGTGGCACTCGTCTTTCTTGCCCGGCACGGCCAGGCGTCATTCGGCACCGCCGATTACGACCGACTCTCCGACCTCGGCCGCCAACAGTCACGCTGGCTGGGTGAGTACTTCAGCGGACGCGGCCTCGACTTCACGCGCGTCGTGGCCGGCACACTGCGCCGGCAGCGCGATACCGCGCGCGAACTGCTGGCCGCGATGAATGCGACCACGCAAATCGAAGTACATGCCGGGCTGGACGAGTACCACGGCGAAGCCTTGTATGCCGCCCATACCGGAGGCCGCAATCCGCTCGACCATCAGCGCGACGACTACCGCGACTACTGGCGCACGATGAAGGCCGGCATGCAGCGCTGGGCAGCGGGGGAACTACCCGGCATGCCGGAAAGCTGGGCGCAGTTCGGCGAACGCACGCGTGCGGCGCTGGCGATGGCAACCGCCGGGCTCAAGCGTGACGATTGCGCGTTGCTCGTGACTTCGGGCGGCGCGATCAGCCGCGCGATGGTGGACATACTTGGCGCGCCGGGATCGACCGCAGTGGAATTCAACATGCAGTTTCGCAATGCCGGTTTTTGCGAGCTGATCGTCGCCGGCAGCGGCGCGCGGCAGGAGTATCGCCTGGTGGCTTTCAATGCCATCCCGCACTTGGATACGCCGCAGCGTCGCCAGGCGATCACGTTCGCTTGAAGTGGCGACGAGCTGCACTCCCCTCTTTCGCAAAATGGATGTAGCAACGATGAACCTCTGGCACCACACCCCCAGCTTGGAGCAGATCAACCGCAGCCACGACAAAACTGCGGTGTCGCAGATGGGCATCGAGTTCACCGAGGTCGGCGCGGATTACCTCGTGGCGCGCATGCCGGTGGATGCGCGCACCCGGCAACCGGCGGGGTTGCTGCACGGCGGCGCCACCATGCTGCTGGCCGAGACGCTGGCCAGCTGCGCGGCGTGGCAGACCATCGATCGCACCAAGACCGATGCCGTGGGCCTGGAGATCAACGCCAACCATCTGCGCGCCGTGCGCGAAGGATGGGTCACCGGCCGCGTTGCGCCGATCCACTCCGGGCGCTCGACGCAGATATGGGATGTGCGGGTGAAGGACGAGCGTGATCGCCTGGTATCGATCTGCCGCGTCACGATCTCGCTGATCGCGAAGGCATAGCCGTCCCATGCTCGCTGCCAAGCGCGCGCCATGATTCGGGCGCGGCGATCACCGCACCCGCACCCGCGCCCGCGCCAGTGCTCATGCCCGCGCCTGTGCTAGTGCCCGTGCTCATGCCCGTGCCCGTGCCCGTGCTCATGCCCGTGCCCATGCCCATGCCCATGCCCGTGCTGAGGCACGCCCCATGAGAACACCGCGCCTGCCCTTTTTCTACGGCTGGGCCATCGTCGCGGTGGCTTTCGTCACCATGGCCATCGGGGTGAATGCGCGCACCGCGTTTTCGCTATTGTTTCCACCCATCCTGGACGAATTCGGCTGGGAGCGCGGCGCCACCGCCGGCGCATTCTCGTTCGGCTTCCTGATATCCGCAGGATTGAGCCCGCTCTTGGGCCGGCTCATGGACCGCCATGGACCGCTCATCATGCTTGAGGTCGGCGTCGGCATCACCGGCTGCGGCCTGTTGCTGGCCACGCAAGTGAGCCAGCTCTGGCACCTGTACCTGACCCTCGGCCTCCTGGTCGGCGCCGGCAGCGTGTGTCTGGGTTATACCGGTCATGGCCTGTACCTGCCCAACTGGTTTGTGCGCCGCCGCGGGCTGGCCACGGGTATTACGTACTCTGGTGCCGGCATCGGTTCCATCGTGCTCCTGCCGTGGCTGCAGGGCTTGATCGTCGGAGCCGGGTGGCGCGAAGCTTGCGCCGTCTTGGGTCTGGTGGTGCTGTGCGTGCTGGCGCCGCTCAACCTGCTGATCAGGCGCCGTCCCGAGGACATGGGGTTGAGGCCGGACGGCGATGCCGCAGCGCCAAGCAATGCCGCTGCCGGCGCGCCTTCGAACGTCGTCGATCACGCCTGGGCCGCGATCGACTGGACCCTCGCCCGCGCCGTGCGCACGAAGCGCTTCTGGTGGGTCACCGCGGGCTATTCGTGCGCCATGTTCTCCTGGTACGCAGTGCAGGTGCACCAGACCAAATACCTGATCGAAGCAGGTTTCAAACCGATGTTCGCGGCCTGGGCGCTTGGTTTCGTGAGCTTCGTGGCCATTCCCGGACAGATCGCGCTCGGACACATTTCCGACCGCATCGGCCGCGAATGGGTGTGGACGATCGGCAATGCCGGCTTCGTGTTGTGCTATGGCGCGCTCTTCCTGATGCGCGATTTCCCTAGTCCGGCGCTGCTCTGGTTCATGGTCTGCGTGCAGGGGTTCCTGGGCTACGGCCTCACCTCCGTGCTGGGCGCGATTCCGGCCGAGATTTTCCAGGGCCGCCATTTCGGCAGCATTTTCGGCACCATCATGGGCGTGGGTCTGGTCGGCGGCGCGGCCGGCCCCTGGCTGACCGGCGTGATCCACGACGTCGGCGGCAGCTA
>JAYVST010000441.1:0-4924 GCA_043775255.1 Burkholderiales bacterium | reverse complement strand
GCGAGCTGCCGGTGCCGGCCGAGCCGAAGAAAAGCCTGGCCGCCGGTGTTTTCGAATGCGCCACCAGTTCAGGCACCGTGCGCGCCGGCGTCGCCGGCGTGACCAGCAGCACCAGCTGGTTGGTCAGCATCAGCGAGACCGGCGCGAAATCCTTCAGCGGTTCGAAAGGCATGGCCGCATAGATGCTGCTGTTGATCGCGTGGGTGCCGATGGTGCCCACCACCAGCGTGTAGCCGTCGGGCGCCGCCTTGGCGACGAAATCCGCGCCGACATTGCCGCCCGCGCCGGCGCGGTTGACCACCACCACCGGCTGACCCAGGGCGTCGCCGAGCTTTTGCGCCACCGCGCGCCCGAGAAGGTCGGTGGCGCCGCCGGGGGGCATAGGGGACGACGAGGTTGATGGCGCGGGCGGGCCAGATCTGTGCATGTACGGCGCCTGCCAGCAAGGCGAAGACGACGCAAAGGTTTGCAAACGAAGGAGAAGTGGGTCTACGCATGGTCAAGTCCCGCCGAAGGGACTTCGTTTCAGGCGCCTGCCGATGCAACTACGGAGTACCCGTTGACTGTCTGCGCCACTGTTCGTCCCTGGTCATCTCAAACATCGCTTCTTGCGGCGACCACAGGCGGAATACTCATGCTACCGCCGTCTTGCAGTATTCCCACGCCTGCGGATATTGATGGCGCAATTCAAGGAATGGCTTGAATTCCTGGCCGCCACCATTGAAGCACCACGCCAGCAGTCCATGATCGTCAGCGTCGCGCAATGCTGCGAGCAATGCGGGTGCGGTCATCGCGCCGCCCCCAAGCGACGCAACTGAAGTTCGGACTATGCCGGCGAGCTGCTGATAGGTGTTCACATAGCCGGCTGCCATCGCCTCACGTCGGTCGAGTTGCAGCACTTGGACGGTGTGGGCGCCCTTGGCAGACCAGTCGTTGGAATGGAGGTCGAAGCGGGCGGTCAAGTTGCCCGTATCCGGGTCGAAGTCGAGGTGTTGCCAAGGATCCTCGGCCGTCGGGTCGATCAGCAGCGGTTGGCCGTTCATCATCGGAAACTGGCTGCCCTTGAATCGGCCGCATTCCGAACAACACAACAACATGTTCGGCCACAGATAAGTCCGCTTCGGAAAACGTGCCTTGGGTCGGAAGTGTTCGATGTCACTGCCATGCGAATCCACGCAATACATGCACCGTTGCCGATCTCCCATCATCAGTTGCAGTGCACCCAAAACGGCATGGAGCGCCTTGGTCTGTCGCGCGGTTTTCCAGTCGCGTTCGATGTCAGGCATCCCCAGCGCGCGGCGCTCGTTCGCGGACCATTGTCGTCGGTCGAGGTACGTCTGTACCCGCTCCGGCAACATGGGGCGCGTAACTCGCCGCACCGGTCAAGGCTCCTCGGCCGTCGCGGCAAACAGTTGAAGCCGGCCGGCTTGCTCGCTTTCCATCGCCGTCAGCTTGCCACCTGCCCGCTTCTTGGCCATCAGCTTCGCATACTCGGCACGCCCTTCAACCGCCCTGGGAGAACGCGTGTTCTGCAGGCCGAAAGCCGGTGTGAGCAGTATGGTGTCCGGCCGGGATCTGATGACGGTTCGATATTCTTCGACCGTCAAGGCGCGCGGCTTGTCGTCGCTACCGGGCTCCGGCAATACGAACAAGCCGTTGTCGTCGGCGGCCTGGCAAATGATGGGGCTGTGCGTCGTTACCAGGAACTGGATGTTCGGAAAATGGCGCTTGAGCCAGAAACCGATTTCGCGCTGCCACTCAGGGTGCAAATGGGCATCGATCTCGTCGATCAGGACCACGCCGCTACGCTTGACGAATAGTTTTCCATCCGCATTGCGGTCGGTCAGGTCTGTCACTCCGTAGGCATTGATCAGGTGCCGCAGGATATCCGCAAGCAAGGCGAGGGCGGCACGATAACCGTCACTCATCTCGCTCCATGCCAGTTGGAGACCGTTTCGATCGCGTAGCCAGAGGCCGTCCGAGTCAACGCGGTCCACGGCAATCCGATTCGGCATGAGATCGTCTTGCAAGATTTCGACCAACACCGCCAATTGCCGCTTTTCGTCCCCTTTACCCTCCAGGTCCTTGTGACTCAAGCTGCGTAACCATTGATCCACTTCAGCGAGTGATGCCGCTTCCTGGAACATCGTCACGAAGCGCTCAGTCGCCGGCGCGACCATCTGGCGGGTGGCCTCTGGCGAAGCGCCGAAAACACGTCGGAACGGTCCATATCCGCAGGAGAACCAACCCTTGGCATCAAGCGACCATATGGTTCGTTGCGGCGTCGAATACTTGCCGGGCTTGCCAGCGGGAATGGTGGTTTCGAGATGAGGTTCCTTGCCACCGTTCTTTAGCGAAACACAAGCGGGGAAGTCCTTGCTGGGCGCCTTTCCTTCACCGGATAGCGAGTCATCGTTCGCGGTTCGGACAATCTGCAATTCGATCGACGCGTCGTGCGCGCCAACGCGTATCCAGCGATGAAAGCTCGGTTGCAGTGCGCGCGCGGTTTCTTTGCCGGTCAATGCAACCGCGATGGCCTTGAGAAGGGAGCTCTTGCCTGATCCGTTGTCACCCGTAAATACGGTCCAGCCGGCATATCGGCCGCCTCCGCGGCCTAGCGAAAACTCAAGTTCACGAAACCCGCGAATGTTCTTCAGCGTCACCTTGTCGATGAACATGGTCCTGTCCTCCGCATGTTTTTCGGTGCGCACACAAGCGGGTCAACATGCCGAATTGTGACGGTACCTGCGCTCATTCCGCCTTGATCCTGGCAGCCTTGATGATCGCGCCCCACTTTTCAGTGTCGCTGCGGATCAGCTTCCTGAATTCGTCGGGAGTGGCCAGGGTTACTTCGGCGCCCATGCGCTTGACGCGTTCGACCGACTCCGGTTTTTTCATCGCCTCGACGATGGCGCGGTTGAGCCGTTCGATCGCCGCTGCCGGCGTGCGCGCCGGGGCGAGCAGGCCGAACCAGCCGAACCAGGAAGTGGCTTCGTACTCGGGCAGGCCGGCCTCGGCAATCGTCGGCACGCCGGCCATGCAGGCGCCGATGCTGTCGAGCAGGTGGCGCTTGGCCGCTTGGATTTCATCGTCCGCCAGAGCGCCGATTTCAATCCCGGCTGCGAACTCGGCCAGCGCCTTGGTCGAATGGGGTGAGCTGGGCAGCCAGGTGCGTATTGGAGGGCGGTTTTGCAGTACGGCGTTCATATCGCGAGTTTCGGCGATCTTGGCGGACGGCGCAAGGACCGGGTGCGCAGCGTGCCCGGGAAAACGCGCGTTCGAGTGCCGGTTTCGGTGGATATGCGCAAGCGGATGCGGCATCATGTGCAGGGTGTCTATGCCGGTGCCTACGGGAGGGAAGATGAACCCAATCTCACGTCGCGACGCTATCCTTGCCCTGAGGGGCGGCCCTGGCCATGGCCGTGCTTTTGAACTTGCCGGCGAGCGTGGTCGCAGGCGGCGGCAGACGTCGCCGCGCGGGGCAAAGCCAGCGGCCTGATTGAGCTTCGCGACATCGAGCCGGTGCATATCTCGGCCTATGTCGAAGGCTTGCAGCTCAAGCTAACCGCAGCATTGGTCAATGCGTAGTCGCTCTTTAGACCGCGCCATCCGGCACTTGCCCAGCACCGCCTGACTCGGCCAGCGCCCGAGTTGGTTGCGTTGCGGCGGGCAGCCAGGAGCGTTTGGGTGAGCGGGGCTTGAAAACAGTGTCCATCATCAAGCGTGAATCATCTCAAAGCTCTTGTTGCCGGGCAGCCGGTAGATACTGAAGTCCGAATCGATTGTCATGATGCGGCGAGTGCCGATGATCCCGGCCAACACGACCAGTGAGGCATCACCCAAATCCATCGGCAGATCCCGGTATTTCTTTGCCCAGCGAATGAGTTCTGTCAGCGAACCCTGCAGAAACTCGTGGATCGTCATGCCGCCGGCGCCGGCAAACTCGAGGCAGTCGATCCAGCTTTCGGTGCTCAGCATCGATGCCGTCTCCGCCAGTACCGGCCACGTGGTCACCAGGCGGTATGGCTCGTGCCTTATCGCGCTGACGGCCCACCGGTGGTGTTTGTCGCTGGCGTCAAACAGTGCGACCAGAGGTCCGGCGTCCACCAGTGTGCTTTGCAAGCATCTTCTCCCGATAAAGTTTTTTGACCTTGACCGACCCATCGGGGCGCCCGCTCGAATGACGGCCAAACAAATGTTTGCCGATTTCGTAGGCGGATTTTGGCGGTGAAGAAGAATCGAACAACAGCTTTAGTCCGCGCTTGACGGCTTCACTCTTTGAAATGCCGTTGCCGACCGCGTATTGCGCCAGGGTTTGTTCGACTTTGTGGTCGAGGCGGACGGTAAGGGTCATGATTCGGCTTCGAATAATTCGATGTAATACCGACATATTACATTGAATCCGCATCCACGTTCACTCGCCGGGTTGCGAGATTTGTGCTCCTTCCACCGCCAAGTCGCGGCCGCATCTGGGTGAGCGAATGGAACAGCGGCAACCTGTCGATGCACGACCCCTCAATCAGGGACCAGAAGGCGTCCTGACGCACCTGGAAGCTGCCGGGCGCCAACCCGTACACCTATGCGGTGTAGCCAGATCCTCGGGCGGCCCGGCGAAGTATGGCTGCCCGAAAGCGGCACCGAGCACATCTCGGTGATTCGCACGACCTGACGCACAAGAACGCGTCAGGCAACGCCTGCTTCGAAGCAGACTTCACACGCGCCGACGCCGACAATCTCGCCCCGGACCCGGCAGGCTGCCGGCGCAAACAGCATGCCGGTGAACGAGCCGGTGGAGACGATCTGCCCGGCTTGCAGGCCCAGGCCACGCGCGGCCAAGTGGTTGGCCAGCCAGACCAGAAGGCGTCCGATCTCGATGGCCGGATTACCCCCCACCTTGTTTGCGACTTCGCGGTCGTCGAACCAT
>JAYVST010000440.1:0-2510 GCA_043775255.1 Burkholderiales bacterium | reverse complement strand
ACGCCTGACGAAATGCCGGTGATCAGCACCCAATCATCCGCGCCGACTTCGCCTTCGGGCGTGATCATGTCGTAGGCAACCCATTGCGCCAGCGACGCCCCGGCCGCCTCTTCCCAGGTCAGCGCGGCCGGTTTGCTCACGGTTTCGCCTTCGGCGATGGTGGAGAATTCGGCAAAACCGGCGGTCGTCCGGCCCATCACCGCGTCGCCTACCTTGAACCGGGTGATACCGGCGCCGACGGCGACGACTTCGCCCGCACCCTCTAAGCCTGCGGCTTTTGCCTGGCCGGGAGCGATCAGGCCATGGCCACGGATGAATTCGCCGCGATTGAGTCCTGCCGCCCTGACCTTCACCAGCACTTCGCCGCCGCCTGCCGCCGGTGTTGCCACTTCACGCATGGAGAGGCCGCCGCCTCCACCTTCGATCCACCAGGATTTCATTGTCTTCTCGCTTCTAACAGGTCCGACGCGGACCTTCGAGCGCATATCTTCGCTCAAAATCGCGCGGCGCGAGATTGGTCGGAGAGATTGGTCGTTGGGGAGATCGGTCAGCGAGAACGGCAACAGGGGCCGGTTTACAATGTGGGCGTCAGGGCGCATCTGGCCCAACCCAGGACACGCACAGCATCCGCACCCGCGTGCGACCCGAGCCATCGAGGAATTCATGAGCGTACAAGCCACTGCAGAACGTCCGGGCCAGCTGACCCATTACAAAGTCGGCCATGTCGGCTATGTTGTCTTCGACAACCAGCGCAAGTTCAACGCCGTCAACCATGACATGTGGTTGACATTACCCAGGATGATGGCGGATTTCGTGGCCGACCCCGACGTGCGGGTGATCGTCATCACCGGCGCCGGCGAGAAGGCGTTCATTTCCGGCGCCGACATCTCGCAGTTCGACAAGCAACGCACCGGCAGCGCCAACGACGACTACAACGCCGCAGTCGACGGCGGTTATTCGGCAGTGCTTGATTGCCCGAAGCCGACCATCGCGAAGATCCGCGGCATCTGCATGGGCGGCGGCCTCGGGCTGGCGGTCAATTGCGACATCCGCATCTGCGCCGATGACGCCAAATTGCGCATGCCGGCGGCGCGCCTCGGGCTCGGCTACCAGTACCCGGGCCTCAAGCGGTTCACCGAAGTGCTGGGTGCCGCCAACACCGCCGACCTGTTTTTCAGCGCGCGTATTTTCGGCGCGGCCGACGCCATGACCATGGGCTTTGCCAAGCAGATCGTACCGGCGGGCGAACTCGACGCCGTGGTGGCGGCCTATGCCGCACAGATCGCCGAGAACGCGCCCTTGACGGTGGCCGCTGCCAAACGCGCGCTGCTGGAGATTCGCAAGGACGCCGACAAACGCGATGTTGCCCTGGTCAATCGCATGGTCGCTGCGTGCTTCGCCAGCGAGGACTACAACGAAGGGCGCAAGGCCTTCGCCGAAAAGCGCACGCCGAATTTCAAGGGCAGGTAACGCGAAGGGACGCGGGCTTGCAGGAAAGCGAAGGGTCGCTCCGGGGCTTGCCGGTTCCTCTTTCGGGCCCTGGCGCGTATGCGGCAGGCATAGGGTTCAGTGCGCTGCGGCGAGCGCCGCAGCAAGCGCCGCAAGCGCCACGCCGCAGTCCTCCTCCACTTTCCATGTCAGAAGCGGGTCGGCCCGTGTGCGCCCGAGGTTGATCGCCGCGATCGGCTTGCCGGCCGCGTGCGCGGCTTCGCACAGCCGGAATCCGGAGCGCACCATCAAAGTGGAGCCGACGACGAGCAGCGCGTCTGCGGCGTCCACCGCGCCCATCGCGGCCTGGGCGCGCGGCCTTGGCACGCTGTCGCCGTAGAACACCACGTCGGGTTTGAGGATGCCGCCGCACACCGGGCAGGGCGGCACAGCGAACTTGTCGAAATCGGCTTCGAGATCCGCATCGCCGTCGGGCGCGACTTTCGCGCCGGCTGCGGCGTAATCCGGATTGGCCGATTCCAGCGCCGCCTGGACTTCTTGGCGCGGGTGCATGACGTCACATTCCAAGCAACGCACCTCGCGCAGACGGCCATGCAGCTCGATCACCGCTAGGCTGCCGGCCGCGCGGTGCAGGCTGTCGACGTTCTGCGTGACCAGCGCGGCTAAGTGTCCGGACGCTTCAAGCCGGGCAAGCGCAAGATGCGCTGCATTGGGGCGGGCGCCTTGCATCATCGGCCACCCCAGCATGCTGCGCGCCCAGTAGCGCCGACGCACGGCGGCATCGCCGATGAATTCCTGATGCGTCACCGGCGGCTTGCGCTGCCAGTTGCCTTCCGCGTCGCGGTAACCCGGAATGCCGGACGCGGTGCTGATGCCGGCGCCGGTGATGACCATGAGCCTGCGTGATTGCAACACCATGTCGGCGAGGCCGGCGCGAGCGCCGGCCCCGGCTGAATGTGCGAGTGTCGGAGATGGGGGAATCCGCTGTGCAAACGAGTCCATGCCCCGATTTTCACCGAACCGGCCGATATTGATATAAAGCCCCTTTGGCGCTGCCGGCA
>JAYVST010000439.1:0-5842 GCA_043775255.1 Burkholderiales bacterium | reverse complement strand
GTCCATCCAGCAGGTGCCGCGCGCTTCGCAGCAGTTCGCCGGCCTGGCCGCCAAGGTGCGCGAGGCGCAGCCCGACGTGGTGTTCATCGCGTCCTTCGGCACCCAGCAGGCGCAGATCGTCAAGCAGTTGCGCGACAACGGCGTCAAGCAGCAACTGGTCAGCTACTCGGCGTTCGCCTCGCCGACGGTGACGCAGTTGCCCGAAGCGAAGGGCGCGCTGTTTCCCTCACAGACGATCAACTGGGACGGCGACGCGATGAGCCAGCGGCTGGCGCGTGACTGGAAGACGAAAAAGGGCAAGGAACCCAACGCCTACGTGGCCAACTACTACAACGCGGTGATGGTGTTCGTGAAGCTGGCCCAGGCGCTGGAGAAGTCCGGCCAGCCGATCACCGGCGAGAACCTGCTCAAGCAGCGCAAGGCCATGGGCAGCTTCGACGTGGTGGGCGGCAGGATGCAGTTCCTGCCCAACGGCACGGTGTCGATGCCTCTGGGCATCTACGAGATCGACGGCGCCGCCGGCAAGTTGGTCAAGGGCAACATCGTCATCCGGTGACTTGCACGGGCACGACGCGGCGCCGTCGCGGGCCGCGCAGCCTCTCCTTGCGTCGCTTGCCGGAGACCGCAGAATTGAGAACCCCACAACGCCTGCGGCATGGCAAGCGCGACCTCGTCAGCGATCGATAGCCCATGCTGTTCCTGCAACTCCTGATCAACGGCCTGCAACTGGGGGCGATCTACGCCTTGACCGCAGTGGGCTTCGCGCTGATCTTCGGCTCGACCAAGGTGTTCCACGTCGCCCATGGCGCAGCATTCACCCTGGCCGGCTACCTGTTCTGGTGGAGCATCCACGTGCAGAAGTGGCACTGGACTGTGGGGCTCCTGCTGGCGGTGGCTGTGGTGGTGGCCTTCGGACTCTTTATGGAGCGCTTCATCTACCGGCCGATCCAGCGCCATGAAGGCGCGTTCTTCACCGTCTTCATCGCCGCCTTCGGCACCCAGATCATCGTGCAGAACCTGGTGGGCACGGTGTTCGGGCGCGGTTTCGAGACCGTCACCGTGGATCTCTCCAAGGCGGTTGAACTGGCGCCGGGACTGTTCGTGGCGCCGATTGCCGGTGTAGCCATCGCGGTGGCGCTGGCGTTCTTTGTCGCGTTGAACCTTTTTCTCACGCGCACCCAGGTGGGTACGGGCTTGCGCGCCTTAGCCGACAACCCGGACCTGGTGCGTGTCTATGGACTGGAGCCGACCCGCCTGGCGCAGGTCGCTTTCGCGCTCGGCTCGGCGCTGGTGGTGCCGGCGGCGGCGCTGACGGCCATGTCGCAAGGCATCAACCCCGGCATCGGCGCCCATATCATGCTCATCAGCCTGGCGGCGACGATCGTCGGCGGCATCGGTTCGCTCAAGGGCGCGGCCTACGGCGGCATGCTGCTGGGCTTAGCCGAAAGCCTGGCGATCTGGAAGCTCGACCCGCAATGGAGCGAGGCGGTCACGTTCATCATCCTGTTCGTCTTCATCATCTTCCGTCCCGCCGGCTTCCTCGGCCGGGCGCACGGCGCGAAATAGGGCCCGCGCGATGCTCGAATACCTGACCAATCTGGCGGTGCTGATCAGCATCAACGCCATTCTCGCGGTGACGCTCAACTTCGTGCTGGGCTACGCCGGCATTTTCTCGATGGCGCATGCGGTGTTCTTCGGCATCGGCGCCTACACGACAGCCCTGGTGGCCATGAAGCTGGGCGCCGGATTCCTGCTGGCCACCGGCGCCGGCATGGCCGTCTCCGCGCTGATTTCGCTGGCGCTGGCGCTGCCGGCGCTGCGGGTACGCGGCGAGTACTTCGTTGCCGCCTCGCTGGGCCTGCAAATGCTCGCAGTCACCCTGTTTTCGGAATGGAAGGTGGTGACCGGCGGCATCGGCGGCATCTCCAATATTCCGCCGGCGCGCTTTCCCGGCTTCGAGATTTCCACCCGCGCCGGCTACCTCGTGCTTTCACTGGTGTGCCTGGCACTGGTGATGCTGGCAGTCGCGATGCTGGTGCGCTCTTCTTTCGGCCGCAGCCTGAAGGCGATTCGCGACGACGAAACCGCCGCCTCGGCCTATGGCAAGAACGTCGCCGTCATCAAGACCATCGCGGTGGCAGTGTCCTCAGCGCTGGCGGCCGTGGCGGGTTCGCTCTACGCCTTCTACATGAGCTTCGTGAATGTCGAGAGCTTCACCCTCGATACCTCGGTCTACCTGATGGCGATGGTGATCATCGGCGGCACCGCCACCCTGGTCGGGCCGGTCGTGGGCACGGTGCTGATCCTGCTCCTGCCGGCCGGGCTGTCCTACCTGCCCGGCCTGCCGCAAACCGAAATCGGTTCGATCCAGCAAATCGTCTATGGCCTGGCGATGGTGCTGCTGATGATTTTCCGCCCAGGCGGCCTGTGGGGTTTTCGCGACCAGCCGAAGGTCGGCCGATGAGTTCAAGCGCACGGGTACTGCTCGAAACCACGGGCATGTCCAAGACCTTCGGCGGGCTCAAGGCGGTGGACAACGTCACCTTCGCCCTGCGCGAAGGCATCGTCACCACCCTGGTGGGCCCGAACGGCGCCGGCAAGACCACCCTCTTCAACCTGATCACCGGCCACCTCGACCCCGACGCCGGCCAGGTCACCTGGCTGGGCCGATCGATCAAGGGCGTGCCGCACTGGAAGATCGCGCAGGCCGGCATCGGCCGCACCTTCCAGGACCTGAAACTCTTCGACCAGATGACCGTGCTGGAAAACGCCCTCACCGTCACCGAGCGCGGCGCCTGGCTGTGGCAGGCCGGCGGCAAGGCCAGCGCCCAAGCACGGCTGGAACGCGCTGAAGCCGCCTTGGTCGCAGTCGGCCTGGCCGATCGCCGCCACGCGCGCGCCATCGACCTCGCCTACGCCGAACGCAAGTTCCTCTCGATCGCCCGCATCCTCGCGGCCGGCGCACGTCTGTGGCTGCTCGACGAGCCCGCCTCCGGGCTCGACCCCGGCTCCTACGAGCGTTTCGTCAAGCTGGTGCGCGACCAGTTGCAGCATGGCATCACCATCTGCATCATCGAGCACAACCTCGACATCGTCAAAGGCATATCCGACCGCATCGCCTTCCTCGACCAGGGACGCCTGCTGGCCGAGGGAGACCCGCAGAGCATCCTCTCCGACCCGGCGCTGGCCGCGATCTACTTCGGGGAGCGCGCATAGGTGGTGGCTTCCGTACTCAAGGCCGAGAACCTCGCCGTCGGCTATGGCGGCAAGCCGGTGTTGACGGACGTGTCCATCGACCTGCGCGGCAACGAGGTGTTGTGCCTGATCGGACACAACGGCGCCGGCAAGTCCACGCTCATGCGCACCCTGTTCGGGCTGGTCACACCGACCGCGGGCCGCATTCTGGTGGACGGCCAAGCGCTGGCCGCGCATGTGCCGCGCACCTTAGCCGAGCGCGGCATCGCCATGATGCCGGAGGGCCGCGGCATCTTCCCCAGCCTCACGGTGCAGGAAATCTGGAGCCTCGGCCTGGGTTCGGCCGCCATTCCCAAGACGGAGCGGCAGGCGCGCATCGACTGGGTCTTGACCGTCCTGCCGCCGGTGAAGAGCTTCTACACCAAGCGCGCCGGCCTGCTCTCCGGCGGGCAACAGCAGATGGTCTCGATCGGACGCGCCCTGTTGGGCCAACCGCGCGTCCTGATCATGGACGAGCCTTCGATCGGCCTCGCGCCCAAGCTGTTCCAGGACCTGATGCAGCCGATCCGTGCCTTGCAACAGGCGCGCGGCATGAGCATCCTGCTGGTGGAGCAGAACGTGCGCGAGGCGCTCAAGGTCTCCGACCGTGTGGTGGTGATGAAGGCCGGGCGCATGGTGCGCGAGGCGCTGCCGGAAGAGTTGAAGGACAACGCGGCGCTGATGAAGCTTTATTGAGTGCTGCGGGGCTTGGCGCTCGCGCGCCATGCTCTCTGAAGAGGACAAGAGAGCTTGCGGCTGTGCCCGCCTACATACGGAACGTAGGCCCGGCACCCGCACCACGCAACTGCCGCGCCGCCTGCGCACACAATTCATCCACCAGGTTCACAAGATAGGTCCAAAACGCTGCCTGCTCTACAGTTTGCGCCGCCAGATCCGGCGCCAGGAAGCGCTGCATCTCCTGGCGAAAGCCGGTGGCGACTTTGGGATCCTCTTTCAGACTCTTCCGGCGCGCATCCAGCACTGCCAAAAACTGCCGCACCGGGCTGTGGTGGTCCTTGAGCTTGGGGCGCAGCAATTCGAACGCCGGCGTCACGCCCTGCTGATGCAACCAGGCCATGTCCCACAAGTCGCGGTGTTTGATACGGATAGGGCGCAGGGCAAACGCGACGATCTTGCCGGCGAAAATTTCCTCCCGGCTTTCAGCCCGGATGATCAGGCCGCTGGTGCCCATTTCCACGCCGTAAGGATTGCGCAGCAGCATGGGCTGCGCCTGATAGCTCGGGATGGCGCAAACATCTATGTTGATGCGCTGGGCCGGCAAGTCTTTGCGGCGCGGGCGGGTCTGCACCTTGAGCTTCCAGGTGTCGGTGTTGCCGGTTTCGCGCACCGGCTCACTCACCTCGACGTTGAGTCCGTACTTCACTTTCAAACTAGCGATCAGCTCCGCAGCCATCGTTGCCAGGACCTTGCGGCTAAAGCCTGTGCCGCCGGTGAAGTCCAAGTCTTCGCTCAACCGCTTGGAACCGTAGCAGGCACGCAAGCAGGTGCCGCCGATGAACGTGAGCTGCGCCAACAGGCCGGCTCCGCTGAGTACCCGCAGAATGTCGTGATGGAGCAATTCTTTTTCCACCACCATGCGCAGTGGCGCGAGGCTGCGCTGATTTTTCAGCGCTTGATCCACCAGATCGTCAAACAAGCTCATTGGCGGTGTTCCAGTCGACCAGATCGGTGCTGCGATGGGTGGCGCGCATGTCGCGCAGCGCCTGCGCCACATCCGCACGCCACAAGCGGCAGCGCGGATCATAGGTTAGGCGCCCGCTCAACTCCTGCGCGCTCTGGCGTGTGTGTACAAACTCAATCTTGCCCCAGCGCCCGCAGGAAATCAGACTGCTGCGGCCAGACGACATGATGGTGACGCGCTGAATCGGCACTTGCGAAATCACGCCGGCATCGCTCAATGCCGTCTCCAGACTGATGTAGTTCAACCCGCCGGCGCGCAAGCGCGCAGCGGCATGGAACAACAGCAGACCGGACTGCGCTGCGGCCGGCTCATAGAGATAGATGCCCCGGCAGACGCGCACCAGATGCTCTTCCGACGCGGCGCGCGAAAGCAGCGTCTTGAAAGCCGCATCGGACAAGCCCGGCAACAGCGCACGCAGGCCGTCCGGCGTGAACAGGCTCTGCTCTGGACTTGCGAGCGTCCTCAGATTTTGCAGCAGCAGACGCAGCGGTTGCACAAAAACACTCGTCATTAAGTTTTACTTAGTGTAACTTAGTGCGTTATCATCTGCAAGACATGTCTTCGACAGACCTGTGCATTGCGGATCACGCGCGTGAGCAAGGAGGTGCTGACGAACAGTTCCTGCGCGGCACCGGCCGCGGGCGCCGACACGTCTCAAGTATTCGCCAACCGGAAAGACAGTTGATGCATTCGACCTTCTCGATTCAAACCGGGACAATGCTCAAGCCGGAGCAGTGCTGCGAACACATGCTGCTTGTGTGCTGACTGCAAACGTATAGCGCAAGCCCGTCTTCAAGGCGCGTCGATTCACCGCATTGCACGAAAATTCCCCACCCATGAATACACCACCCGACATCACTTCCGTTTGCGTACCGCTGGGCTGCGATTTTCCCGAGATCCGCGATG
>JAYVST010000438.1:0-2886 GCA_043775255.1 Burkholderiales bacterium | reverse complement strand
GACTTCGCACAATGCGGCGCCGGTACTAGAATGAATCTCCACCCACCTGGAGGACGCGCACATGAGCGACATCAACCCTGCGGCACTGGCACACCAGCCGCCGCGCGTGACCCACGTTGACGATCACCAGTGGGAGACCATCCGCTGGCCCGGGCAAACCGGCAAGATGATGTTCCATCCGCGCCCGGAGAACCCGACCGAGCCGAATGCCGGCATCGTCCGCTATGAAGCCGGCGCACGCCATCCGTTCCACAAGCACGATTTCGCCCAGGTCTGGTACATCATCGAAGGCACCTTCGTGATCGGCGGCAAGACCCACGGGCCGGGCGCCATGTTCTGCTATTCGGACCCGCATTACGAGGAAGAGCTGTTCACCGAGACCGGCGGGCAGATGGTGTTCGTGCAGTACCAGGGCCCGACAACCGGCGCTCGGCCGATCTACGACGGGCGCTTCAACATGCAGACGCGCAAGGCGGTCGAGGAAGAGCGCACCGACAAGTAGCGAGCGCAAAGCGCGCTTCACGCAAGCTCCACGCGATCTCCACGCAAGCTCAACACAAGCTCAACACAAGCTCAACACAAGCTGGTTGACGCGCCCAAGGCTCGCGAGTAGGCTCGACCATTCCTGCAGAGAGGGGTGCATCTGCTGGCCGTGCGCTGGAGGCACGACGGTCTTTTGTCGATGTGCCGGAACAACGTCTCGCAGCCGTGCCGGCATCCGCCGGCATCCGGGTGGCCACCTTATTGCGGCTGCCGATTACCGAGGGAGAGCGAAAATCATGGCGCAAACAATGCAGGCACACCGGTTCGCGAAGCGTGGACCGAAGGCACGAACAATCACATTGCTGGCGGCAATGGCCCTGGCGGTTGCGTCCGTCGGCGTGACGTATGCCGACGACGATCGTGACAACAAGAGCGGGGAACTGATCAAGCTGATCAGGAAGGCCCGCGTAATCGATCTTTCGCACACCTGGGAGATCGACTCGCCCATCGCAGGGGTGAATCCGCCGTATACGTTTTCCCTCAGCGCAACGCATGCGAACAGCCGCGGCTCTTTCGGCGACGGCGGTCAGTTGTCCTTCACGTCTGAGGTGCAGCATTTCAGCGGCCAGCACGGGGCGCCCAGCATCGACGCGATCGGGCACATCGGCCGCGACGGCAAGCTCTTTGGCGGCGTCGACGCCGCCGCCGCCACCAGCGACAACGACGGCATCGGCGCCGCCGGCACCGGTGCGCATCTGGCGATCGACGCGTTCCCGCCGGCCCTGATGGTCAATCGCGGCATCCTGCTTGACGTGGCGCACATGATCAACGGTGACATGAGTCCGTTGCCCGCCAAATTCGAAATCACTGCGGTCCATCTGCAGCAGGCGGCAAGGCGCCAGGGCGTCACGGTCCGCCCCGGCGACACGGTGTTTATCCGCACCGGCTGGGGCCCCTACTTCAAGGCAAGCCCCGCGCTCTATGCGGGCGCATCCTCGCCGGGCCCGAGCGTCGACGCCGCCAACCAGTTGATCAAATGGGGCGCGCGCGTGGTGGGCAACGACACTCTGACGTTCGAGCAGCGCCCGCCGATCGTCACCAGCCCGAAGTTCCAGGTGTTTCCGGTGCATATGCGGCTCATCGCCGACTCCGGCATCTACATCATCGAGAACCTGAATCTCGAAGCCCTTGCCGCGGCGCGCGCCTACGAGTTCGTCGCGGTAGTGCCGCCGCTGAAGGTCAAGGGCGGCACCGGGTCGGCCTTGCGCGCATTCGCGCTGGTCGGGAAGGACGACTAGCCGACTGCGCGACCCGCGAGACGCGCGCCGACGGTAACGCGGCGCGCTATTCCGGCCTGATGTTCGCGTCCTTCACCACACGGGTCCAGCGCGCCAAGTCGGTACGCAGGGTAGCGCCTAGTTCTTCGGCGCTGCCGGGCGCGGCCTGCATGCCGAGCTTGGCGAATTTTTCCTTCACTTCCGGATTGGCCAATACCCGATTCAAATCCGCATTGAGTTTGTCGGCGATGGGCCGGGGCGTATTGGCCGGCAGGAAAAACGCGATCCACTGATGGAACTCGCCGCCGCTGACACCCTGTTCGGCCAGGGTCGGCACGTCGGGCAATTCGGCGCTGCGCTTCAGGCTTGCGATACCCAACGCCCGCACCTTGCCCGCCTTGATGTTGGGCGCAGCTGAATTGAGCGCGTCCATCATCATCTGGATGTGGCCGGCCAGCAGGTCCTGCGCCGCCGGCCCTGCGCCCTTGTACGGCACATGGGTGAGAACGGTGCCGGTCTGCGCGGCGAACAGTTCCGAGCCGAGATGGTAGGTGCTGCCGATCCCGGAACTGCCGAACGCCACCTTGCGCGGATTGGCGCGCGCGTAGGCGACAAACTCGCGCAAGCTAGATGCCGGAACCGCAGGGTGCACGACCAGCACGTTGTCGATCGTGGCTACGACGCCGACCGGGATGAAATCGCGCACCACGTCGAACGGCAGCTTGGGCGAGATGGCCGGCGCCGAACCCATCGAACTGCTGGTGCCGAACAGGATGGTTGCGCCGTCGGGTGCGGCACGCGCCACCAGTTCGGTACCGATGGCGCCGGTGGCGCCGGGTTTGTTTTCCACCAGGACCGACCGTTTGGTCAGTTCGCCCAGAAATGGCGCGAGGACGCGCGCGCCGATATCGGTGGGCCCGCCGGTGGCGAACGGCACGATCAGGCGGATCGGCTTGTCTGCCGCGCCCTGGGCATGCGACATGGCCGCGCACAGCAGGGCGGCGGGCCAGCACACAAGTTTCAATCCTGACAGACGCATTGTTTTTCCTTGCAGGGCGGTGCATGAAAAGGGCCGCCAGGCCTGCGCCGCCGGATGATACAGCGGGCGATATAGGTCGTTTCCGCT
>JAYVST010000437.1:0-2251 GCA_043775255.1 Burkholderiales bacterium | reverse complement strand
TCCACGGTCATGCCGTTCTTGAGCAGTTCGCCCATGCGGGTGGCGTGCTCGGCCTGGCTGACCTTCCAGAACTCGGGCTCCATTTCGCGTGCGAGCTTCTCGATGGCGGCGCGGTTCTCGGCCGACAGCTTGTTCCAGGCGCCAGTGCCGATCACCATCATGTTCGAGGCCCAAAGATGGTTGGTGTTGTAGGTATGTTTGAGGAATTCCCAGTACTTCTGCGCCACTGCTGTGGTACCCGACGTCATGACGGCGTCAAGACGGCCAGAGGCCAGCGCCGGCACGATGTCGGGGTTGTTCATCTGCTGCGCCACCATGCCGAGCTTGCCCACCATCTCGGCGGTGACACGGTCGTAGGTGCGAATGCGTACGCCCTTGAGATCGTCGATCGAACGCACGGTCTTCTTGAGAAAGAAATTCTGGCTCGGCCACGGCACCACGTAGAGCACCTTGTTGCCGCGCTTGGCCAGCGCAGCCTCCCAGGCCGGGCGCGCAAAGCCGTGCATCAAGCGCAGCTGGTCGTAGTCATCGACCAGAAACGGCAGGCTTTCGATGCCCAGAAACGGAATCTCACCCACATTCTGGAAGCCGGCGAACTCGGCCATCGCCACGGTGTTGTCCTCGAGCGCGCGGATCGATTCATTTGCCTTGATGCCGAGCGAGCCGCCCGGATGCACCGTCATCGCGACCTGGCCCTTGGTGACTTCAGCCACCCGCTTGGCGAAATTCTGCGCATTGATGGTGTGAAACTCCGTAGGCCCCCAGGGCACGTTGATGTCGAGCTTGGTCTGGGCCAGGGCGGGTGCCGCGCAGAACGCGGCGGAGGCGATGAATGCGAAAATTCTGAACACGGGTGATCTCCTGTTGTTGGGACTAAAAACTTCGACTCGCGTGCGCGGCACAAACGCGTGCTACAAGACCCAACTCTATTTCGGCGCCACTTGAGGCGGAACGTTTTAGTGTATCAGTGAAGAAGCGCCCTGCGCCAACCCGGTGCGGCATGGCCTGCGCACCACGCCGATCATGCCTGCGTCAGCATGTCGCGCACCGCCGCCTCGACCGCAGTGCCCTCAAAAAAGCGCGGATTGGTGACCCCGTGCAGTTCGGCCACATGGCGAAACGTGAAGTGCTCGAAGTCGTCCGGCGTAAGCAATCCATGCTCGACCAGTTCATGCGCCTCGGCCAGCACGCCGGACATGTCGGTCACGTCGAAGTGGCCGACGTCCGAGCCGAACATCGCCTTGAGGCGCGCATCATGATGGTTCAGGCGCCGGTTGAAGGCCACCGCCGTCATGCGGTCGTCGGCTTCGCAGCCGAAATAGAAGTTCGGCACGAAGCGGGTGTAGATGTCATGCGAGTCGGCGATGCCGCAGGCGGCGAATTCGTCGGACGGCTCCGCCTCGTCGCCCTCGGGCGCGACCAGGGTGTTGTCCCAGCCGTGTTCGATCTGCGCCGCGCAGGCGCGAAAACGCTCGTCGCCGTGCTCCTCGAACAGGCGGCGCAATTGCGCGCGATCGACCAGCGCAGGCGCCAGGTTGCGCTTGAGAGCGCCGACGTTGCGCTTCTCCCAGTGTTCGCACAAATCGTTGTACAGGCTCGCGGCCCAGCCGGCGCCACCTTCGAGGAAGGCCACCTTGAAGGTGGGAAAGCGGTGGGTCACCCCGCCCAGGAACAATGCCTTGGCGAAGGCTTCGCCGGCGGCGGCGAAGTGCCCGATATGGTTGTAGACGAAATTGGTCGAGGAGCGCCGCGTGCCCCAGCCCATCGAGTTGTTGTGCGTGGCCGGCGCCACCTTCAGTTCGACCATGCGGCGCCACACCGGGTCGTAGTCGTAGGCCGAATCGAGCGCCAGCGGATCGATCCAGAACGCATGCGCCGCCTGGTCCGGCAAGGCGCGCGCCACCGCCGCCTGCGGCCGCTGCACCGAACCGGCGATCATGGCCGTCTTCAGGCCGAGAATGCCGACGGCGTAGTCGAGTTCCTCGATCGCCTCGGCCGGCGTATGCATCGGAATGGTCGCCGCCGGCGTGATGCGCGCGGCGTGGCTGCGGAACAGGTCGGCATACATCAGGTTGAGCGCGCGGCACATGCCGCGCCGCAATTCTTCGTCGATCGCCCCGGAAATGAAGGGGATGCCGATGGTCGGATAGATGATCTGAAAATCGATGCCGAATTCGTCCAGCCGCTCACGCATCAGGCCCGGCAGGAGCGCGGTGGCGCGGTCGCGGGTATGGGCCGGCATCGCCCAGAA
>JAYVST010000436.1:0-2324 GCA_043775255.1 Burkholderiales bacterium | reverse complement strand
TAAGCTCACATGAGGATGATGTCGTACTGCTCGTGCGAATACGCGGTTTCCACCGCGAGGGATACCGGCTTGCCGATGAAGTCCGACAGCATGGCCAGGGACTGCGACTCTTCCTCCAGGAACATGTCGATCACCGACTGGCTGGCGAGGATGCGGAATTCCTTCGGGCTGAACTGCTTGGCTTCGCGCGTGACTTCACGCAGAATCTCGTAGCAGATCGTGCGCGGCGTCTTGATCTCGCCGCGCCCCTGGCATACCGGGCAGGGTTCGCACAGCACATGCGCCAGCGATTCGCGGGTGCGCTTGCGCGTCATTTCGATCAGCCCCAGGCTGGTGAAACCGGAGACGCCGATGCGGGTGCGGTCGCGCGCTAAGGCCTTGTTCAATTCCGCCAGGACGGCCGCCTGGTGCTCCTCGCTGTCCATGTCGATGAAGTCGGCGATGATGATGCCGCCAAGGTTGCGTAAGCGCAGCTGTCGCGCCAGCGCCTGCGCGGCCTCCAGATTGGTCTTGAAGATGGTGTCGTCGAAATTGCGTCCACCGACGAAACCGCCGGTATTGACGTCGATGGTGGTCATTGCCTCGGTCTGGTCGATGATGAGGTAACCGCCGGATTTCAGGTCGACACGCCGCGCTAGCGCCTTCTCGATCTCGTCCTCCACCCCGAACAGATCGAACAGCGGCCGCTCGCCGGTGTAGTGCATGACGCGCGAAAGCACGTTTGGGGTGTACTCGCGCGCGAACTCGGTAAGTTTGAGGAAGTTTTCGCGCGAATCGATCTGGACGCTGCCGGTCGTATCGGTCACCAGGTCGCGCAGAGCGCGGCGCGCCAGGGGCAGATCCTGCGACAGGCAGGCAGGCGCTGCGCGTGTCTGTGCTTCATTCTGAATATGGCGCCAGCGTTTCCTCAGGTAGTCGACATCCGTGCGCAGATCCACTTCGGTCGCCGCCTCCGCCATGGTGCGGATGATGTAGCCACCGGGTTCTCCCTCCGGAATCATCTGCCGCAGCATGTTGCGCAACTGCTCGCGCTCGGCCTCGCTGTCGATCCGCTGCGAAATGCCGATATGGGTGTCCTGCGGCAGGTACACCAGCATGCGGCCGGCGATCGACACCTGGGTGGAAAGCCGCGCGCCCTTGGTGCCGATCGGGTCCTTGATCACCTGCACCATCACGCTCTGGCCCTGGTGCAGGATGTGCTCGATCGGTTTGGCCGGCTTGAAGGAATCGGTGCCGCCGTTGTGGTGCGCATGGCGCACCTCCCAGATGTCGGCCACATGCAGGAAGGCTGCGCGTTCCAGCCCCACATCGATGAAGGCCGACTGCATGCCCGGCAGCACGCGCGCCACCCGCCCAAGATAGATGTTGCCCACCAGGCCACGACTGGATTCGCGTTCGATGTGGATTTCCTGCGTCACGCCCTGCAGCATCATGGCCACCCGGGTTTCCTGCGGGGTGACGTTGATGAGGATGTCTTCGGTCATGCGGCTATTCTGGCACAGCGCAGAAGCATCGCCCGGCGCGCGCCCAACAGTACGCGCCGCAACGGCCGGCTCAGGGAGTCTGCCGCACTTTGAGGGCGTCGGCTGCTACGCCGCAAATTCCCGCATCAGCACGCCGGGCCGCGGCGCGCCGGGCAGCATGCCCGAGGCGTCGGCCACCTGCACGCCATTGACCCATACGCCATGGACGCCGACGGCGTCGGTATGCAGCCGCCCCGCGCCGCCCGGCAGGTCGTTGACGCGTCGCTTCGGCCCGCGCCCCACCGTTGCCGGGTCGAAAAGCAGGAGGTCGGCCGCATGACCGGGCTTGAGCAGGCCGCGGTTTTTCAGACCGAACACTTGTGCGGTCTGCCCGGTCAGGCGGCGCACGGCTTCTTCAAGGGACATCTTGCCGAGATCGCGCGACCAATGGCCCATCAGGTGCAGGCCGAAGGCAGCGTCGCTGAAGAAGGTGAGATGAGCGCCTGCATCGGACAGGCTGACCAGGCTGTTCGGGTGGTTGAGCATGCGACCTACGGCGTCTTCATCTGAATTGAGCAGGGTGGCGGTGAATACGGTGTCGAGATTTTCACGCAACGCCAGGTCGAACATGAAATCGAGCGGGTCGCAATTGGCTGCGCGCGCGAGAGCACCGATGGTCTGCTGTTCGTACCGCGCGTTTGCACGCTCGGCCACCTCCACCACCTGTACCTGATCCCATTCCCCGTTGAACAGGCGGAATACCGTGGGCGCTGCGATCTCCGCGCGCATCGCATCGCGCAACGACTGGTCCGCCAAAGCGGCCTTGAACGCTGCGCCCTTCTGCCCGAGAACCCGCTTCCA
>JAYVST010000435.1:0-2167 GCA_043775255.1 Burkholderiales bacterium | reverse complement strand
CCGTGGTCACTGCCTTGGATCACCTTGTGGCGAGCGGCGGGGAAATGACCCAACATTTCGCGCCAGTCGAGCAATTCGTCGCCGGTAGCCGCCAGGACGAAATAGCGCTCGGGTCGGGTGATGGTTTCAACGTGCATGACCCGCAATTCATCGAGGTATTCAGGGCGAAATTCGAAGCTGGTGGAGGCGTCGTGGTAGGCGGTCTGGGTGCCGACGTGCCGGCCGAGCTTTTCATGGGCGCGCAGCGCCGGGTTGAGCATGACGGCGCGGCAGCCGAGCTTTTCCGCTAGAAAGGTGGCGTAAAAGCCACCCAGCGAGCTGCCAATCAGGGTCAGCTGGTCGGGCGCGACGTCGGCTACGAGTTCGACGGACTGCTCCATCGCGGTGGCGGGACGCTCCGACAATTGTGGGCAGCGATACTCACCCGGCAGTCCCAGGGCGAGCATGCGCTCGCCAATCAGGCGCGCCTTGAAGGATTGCGGCGAGGAGCGGAAGCCGTGCAGGTAAACGATCACTTGAGCCCGTCCAGAAGCTTCTGGTGTACGCCGCCGAAACCGCCGTTGCTCATTACCAGCACATGATCGCCGGCTATGGCCGTAGCGCAGACCGCCGCCACCAGATCGGGCAAGGCGTCGAATGCGCGGGCACGCGCACCGAGCGGCGCCAGCGCGGCATCCAGGTCCCAGCCGAGCGCTTCCTTGCCGTCGCGGGCGCCGTAACCGAACACCAGGTCGGCTTCGGCCAAGCTGCCGGGCAAGGCTGCCTTCATGGTGCCCAGTTTCATGGTGTTGGAGCGCGGCTCCAACACGGCAAGGACGCGCGCAGCGCCGACACGCGCGCGCAGCCCGGCGATGGTGGTGGCGATCGCGGTGGGGTGGTGGGCAAAGTCGTCGTAGACGGTCACGCCGCCGGCGACTCCGCGCACCTCCATGCGGCGCTTCACGTTCTTGAAGTCCCGCAGTGCCGCGATGGCTTGTGCGGGCGTGACCCCAACACCGTGCGCTGCGGCGATCGCCGCTAAGGCATTCATGCGATTGTGCTCGCCCAGCAAGGCCCATTCGACGCGGCCTTGCGGCTGACCATCGAGCAGCACGTCGAACGAGCCGTCAGCCTTAGCCGGCCCACCCTGCCAGGCGCCATCGCCGCCAAAAGTCGTCATGTTGCTCCACGCCCCCCGCGCGATCACGCGCGCCAGGCTGGCTTCACAGCGGTTGACCACGAGCATGCCGGATCCGGGCACGGTACGCACCAAATGATGAAATTGCGTCTCGATAGCAGCAAGATCAGCGAAGATATCTGCGTGGTCGAATTCAAGATTGTTGAGAACCGCCGTGCGCGAACGGTAGTGGACGAACTTGCTGCGCTTGTCGAAAAACGCGGTGTCGTATTCGTCGGCTTCGATGACGAAGCACGCATTCTTGGCCCCGGCGCGAGCCGATACGCCGAAATTCTCGGGAATCCCGCCAATCAGGAAACCCGGCGCCAAACCGGCCGCCTCGAGTATCCACGCCAGCATCGATGAAGTGGTGGTCTTGCCGTGGGTGCCGGCCACCGCCAGCACATGGCGCCCGGCCAGCAGGTTCTCGCCCACCCACTGCGGCCCGGAAATGTAGGGCAGGCCGCGATCGAGGATTTCCTCCATCAGGGGGTTGCCGCGCGAGACCACGTTGCCGATGACGAAAACGTCGGGCTTCAGGTCCGCTTGATCCGGCGAAAACCCCTGCATGAGGTCGATGCCAAGGGCTTCGAGCTGGGTGCTCATCGGCGGGTAGACGTTGGCATCGCAGCCGGTCACCCGCACCCCGGCGGACCGGGCGATGGCGGCAATGCCACCCATGAAGGTGCCGCAAATCCCAAGGATGTGAATGTGCATCGCGGAATTTTAGCCGAGGGTTTGGCGGTGCCGTGGGTACAATTCGGGCATGCCAAGGCAAATCAAAGGGTCGGTTCATGCCCGGTGTGCGATCGCGGCTCAGGCCGCGCGCCTGATCGCCGAAGACGGCCTGGCCGACTATGGCGCTGCCAAACGCAAGGCCGCGCGCCAACTCGGGTTTCGCGAAACCGACGGCTTGCCGGACAACGGCGAGATCGAGGAAGCCCTGCGCACTTACCAGGCCTTGTACCAGAACGAAGAACAGCGCACGCGCCTGATGGACATGCGCCGCGC
>JAYVST010000434.1:0-10224 GCA_043775255.1 Burkholderiales bacterium | reverse complement strand
ATCTTCAGAGCGGCGGCGGTCTTCTGGTTGACCACCATCACGAAGCGCGTGGGCTGCTCGATCGCCATCTCGGCCGGTTTGGCGCCCTTGAGAATGCGCCCGACGTAATTGCCGGCGCGACGGAATACGTCGCCGTAGTCCGGACCGTAGCTGAGGAGGCCGCCGAACTGCGCGCCGTATTGCATTTCGTGCATCGACGGCAGCCGGTATTTGAGCGCGGCGTCGGCATACTCCTTTTCCAGCCCGTTGCGGGTGGAAAACAGGGAGGTCATCACTGCCTGCGCGCCGTCGGCGACAAGCTTGCGAAACGCCGCGTCGACCGTGGTCGCGCGATCGATGTGCGCATAGATCAGGGTGACGCCGAGCGTCTTCGCCGCTGCGTTCAAATTATCGACTTCCTGTCGACAGGAGTCGCGCATCGCCTCATCGATCACCACTCCCACCCGCTTGATCCCCGGGACCGCCTCGGTGAGAAGCTGCAGGCGCTTGCCGTCGAGCTCCTTGTTCATGGTGGTGACGCCGGTCACGCGGGTGCCGGGACGCGCCAGCGACTTGACGAATTCCAGCTCGACCGGGTCGAGAATGGTGGCGATGACGATCGGTGTGGTACTGCTGGCGCGCCAGGCGGCGGTGGCCATCGGCGTGGCGGCGGCGAAAAAGACATCGACCCCGGCCACCGACATTTCGCGCGCCAGCGGACGAAAAAGCCCCGGGTCGAAATCGGCCGAACGACGCAGGATCGTGAGGTTCTTGCCCTCGACGAAGCCCTGCTCGCGCAAGCCTTCGACGAAGCCCTTGTTGGTGACCTCGTAGTAGGGGCCGGAATCCTTCCAGCTGAGGTAGCCGACGCGCGCCGTGCGCTCCTGGGCGATGCTCTGGAAAGCGCTCGCCAGCAAAACGGTCAACGCGAAAATTCGCATATTCATTCGATCACCTCGTCTGCATCTGCCAGAAAGGTCGGCGGGAGCTCGATGCGAAGCGCCCCGGCGGTCTTGAGGTTGACAACCATTTCAAAAGCGGTCGGCTGCTCGACCGGCAAATCGACCGGCCTTGCGCCCTTGAGCACGCAATCGACATTGTAGGCCGCGCGCCGGGTGGTATGCGGAAAATCGGCGCCTCATTCGATCACCCGGTCCGCACGAAATAGCACCGTCTGCGGTAGCTTGATGCCGAGCTCCTTCGCGGTCTTGAGGTTGAGCACCAGTTCGAACAGGGTCGGCTGCTCGACCGGAATGTCTGCCGGTTTGGCGCCTTTCAACACCTTGTCGACGTAATCGGCCGAACGCCGCGTTGGTGGCGACCAACGGCGCCCCCATACCCGTCAGCCAGTCGCGGCGCGAGGTCATTCAATCATGCGGTCTGCACGCACCATGATCGCCCGCAAAAGCGCGCTGCGGATATTGCGCGCATGCGATTGAAATCGGCCTTTGTCGTGTCCCTTTGCTTCGCCGTAGCCGTTGACAATGCGCCGCGCCAGTGCAAGCTCGCAGGCATGGGTGCCTCACGCTGCCGTCAGGGCCCGGCAAGTTTCATGCAAACGCGCCGGAGAAAGTTCCAGCCCGTTGGGCCAGCACAAGGCGCCGGCGTCAATAAAAGCGCGGCTGAAATACGTTTCATCGCGCAATGGTTCGAGCAGGGGGCCGCTGCGTTGCAAGAGCGTGCGCCCGTCAAAAATACCTTCCTTGCCGTCGGAGAAGCGCAGCGCAATCCGAAAATCACCTCGATGGCGCACTTCGATCAATTTAATCATCCTGGTCTGCTCCTGGAATACGTTCCATTGGTTCGAAGCGCTCGGCATGTTGCCAGTTGGCGAGCAATTCCGCTTGATGCCGCAAGCACCACTCCTTCACAATCGCCGCCGCTCTTTTAGGCAACTTGCCTTCATTGACTTCGCCACTGTGAATCTCCACCAACGCATCAAAACCCTGGTATTCCACATGGATGTGGGGCGGCGGGTGATCATCGTGCCACATGCGCACAATGATGCCGAAGAAAACGGACAGGATGGGCATCGCGCGGTCACTTTCTTTCAGCAGTCGCACTGACCAGTCCGGGCATGCGCAATGCCGGTATGGAGCGCCGCGACAAGGCCGCCGGCCTGGACAAAATCCCGCCGCCTCAATCGATCACCCGCTCCGCGCGCAGCAGCACCGCATCCGGCGTGTTCAACCCGTAGCGTCTGGCCACACTGCGGTTTACCGTGAGTTCGTACTCCGTGACTTCTTCGATCGGCAAGTCGCCCGGTTTCGTGCCCTTGAGCACACGGTCGAGGTATCTTCCCGCCGCAGCGCGTCCGACCTTGGCGAAGTCGTAGCTGTAGGAGAACAGGGCCCCTTGTTCGACCGCATCTTTGCGGCTGCCGACCATCGGCATGCCGTAGCTTGTCGCCAGGGTCAGCACGTCCATCTGGAAACGATGGCGGATCGTGTTGGATGCGAACACTACGGCCTGTGCCTGGCCGCGTTTCATGCGATCGAACATCGGCTTGATGCCGGCGGGGTCCGATACGTCGCGCTCGATCAGGTTCAAACCGAGCTTTTTGGCGACCACGCGCGCGTCATCGCGCCAACCCAGCGAAGAAGGGTCGTCCGCCTCGAACAGCAGCAGCACGCGTTTCATCTTCGGGGTGAACTCGGCCAATATTTCGAGCTCCTTGACCGGCAGGTTGGCACGCCCGGCGAAACCTGTCATGTTGCGCCCGGGCCGCGCGAGGCTGTGCGCGAAACCGCCCGCAACCGGGTTGGCGGCAATTGATCATGACGATCGACAGTGTGGTCGTCGCTTTGTGAGCCGCCTGGCAGGCTTCATTGTCGAAGGCCATGATCGCATCGACCGCATCGCGCACGAAGTCGAGCGCAGCCTGGTCGGCGGCCTTCTGGTCGGCGGCATTGCGAAAGTCGTAGCGGATGTTGCGTGCCTCCTCGTAGCCGAGGGCGCGCATGCCTTCGAACAATGGCGTCTTTGAGGGCGGCTCATGGTCGCGGCCGACATGCAACAGGCCGATGCGCCAAACACGCGCTTGCGCAGACGTCGCGCGCGGCATAACCGCCCCGATGCAAAGTGCACCCCCAAAGCCAAGCGCCCGACGTCGCGAAATCATTCGGCCCCCTTCCCAATCTACGCCCGAATCGACCATCCCGGGTGAACATGCCAATTGGCCAAGCCCTCGCAGCAAGGTTGGTCGAGAGCCCATGCCGGAATGGCGAACTCCATCACTATACCGCCGCGCACGCACTACGTGAACGCGGCGGCCTGCTTGACAGTCGTTGACCGGCGGCAAGAACGGCAGGCCTCGTTGCACATTGCGCCCGCCCTGCGCGTGCCGCGCCGCGCTCAGAACTTCGGCTTGTCCTTCGCCGCGTCGTAGCGCGCCACGCCGGACTTGATCGAGGCGGCCGCTTCGTCCGGCCCGCCCCAGCCTTCCACCTTGACCCACTTGCCCTGTTCAAGATCCTTGTAGTGCTCGAAAAAGTGCTGGATCTGCGCCAGGCGCTCGGGGTTGATGTCTTCGGCCTTGTTCCAGTGCTTGTACCAGGGCAGCACCTTGTCGATCGGCACCGCGAGCAGCTTTTCGTCGCCACCGGCCTCGTCGACCATCTTCAGCACGCCCAGCGGGCGGCAGCGCACCACCACGCCCACTACCAGCGGAAAGGGCGTGATCACCAGCACGTCGACCGGGTCGCCGTCGTCGGACAGGGTATGCGGGATGTAGCCGTAGTTGCACGGGTAGTGCATGGCCGTGCCCATGAAGCGGTCGACGAACAGGGCGCCGGTTTCCTTGTCGACCTCGTACTTGATCGGGTCGGCGTTCATCGGAATCTCGATGATGACGTTGAAGTCGTTGGGCAGGTCGCGGCCGGAGCCGACGCGATCGAGGTTCATGGAAGTCTCTCAGGGTTTGGTGCGCAAACGCGCGGGGCCGAAAACAGCGTGTCGCTGTGCGGCGGTCGCGCCCGTGCCGAATCGCTTACCGTCGCGCATGCCTTCGCGCAGGCTGCATTATAGAAGCCGCTTTTGCAGCGCACAATTCTTAAGCACCGGGCAAGGTCCGGGGCAAGCGATAATTCCGGCTTCCCCATGCCATTGCTGCATTGATGACGCCAGCCATCCAAGCCGCCCGTTTCACCGCCAATTCCCGCGCCGCGCCGGCCGGTGGCGCCGCCATTCCCGCTCTTGACCCGTCCGACGGGCAGATTTTCGCCTATATCGCCTACGGCAATCCGGCCGACATCGAGACGGCCGTGCAAGCGGCGCGCACCGCCTACGACGGCAGCGACGCGGGCCTGAAAACCTTGTCAATCCGGCACGAATAAAACTCTCCAGAACAACAACCCGGTTCGTCCGGCCCATCCAATGCTCGTATTCGTCATCCGCCGCCTGCTGCAAAGCGTGGTCGTGCTCCTGGTCATGTCGCTCCTGGTGTTCGCCGGGGTGTATGCCGTGGGCAACCCGATCGACATCCTGATCAGTCCGGACGCGACGCAAACCGATCGTGCCGAGGCGATCGCGCGGCTCGGGTTGGACAAACCGCTGTACATGCAATACCTGGTATTCCTCAAGCAGGCGCTGGAGGGCAACCTGGGCAAGTCCTTCGCCTACAACATCCCGGCCATCGACCTCATCTTCGAACGCATGCCCGCCACCCTGGAACTGGCCGTGTTCGCCATGGTGGCGGCGGTGGTGATCGGTCTGCCCCTGGGGCTCTACGCGGGCCTGAAGCCGAAATCCTTCGCGGGCCGCACCATCATGGCCGGCTCGATCCTGGGCTTTTCTCTGCCCACCTTCTGGGTCGGCCTGATGCTGATCATGGTCTTCGCGGTGTTCGCCGGGGTGCTGCCGTCCAACGGCCGCGGCCCCACCACGCCACTGTGGGGCGTTCCGGTGAGTTTCCTGTCTGTCGAGGGCCTGCGCCATCTGCTCCTGCCGGGCATCACCCTGGCGCTGCTCAACATCGCGCTGATCATCCGCCTGGCGCGCTCCGGCACCCAGGAGGCTCTGATGATGGACTACATCAAGTTCGCACGCGCCAAGGGACTGTCGAATACCCGCATTGTCGGCGTGCACGTGTTGAAGAACATCATGATCCCGATCGTCACGGTGACCGCGCTGCAGTTCGGCTCGGTGATCGCCTTTTCGGTGGTGACCGAAACCATCTTCGCCTGGCCCGGCATGGGCAAGCTTCTGATCGATTCAATCAACGTTCTCGACCGTCCGGTGGTCGTGGCCTACCTGATGATCATCGTGGTGCTGTTCATCTTCGTCAACCTTGTCGTCGATCTTCTTTATTCGGTGCTCGACCCACGCGTGCGCCTGACGGATACGCAAGCATGAGAGATCCGCAGCAGACCAACACAGTGCGGCCTGCAGCGACGCAGCCCCCTGCGGTGCAGACTCCCGCAGTACAGTCCCCCGCAGTACAGTCTCCCGCAGTGCAGTCTCCCGCAGTACAGTCCCCATTGGCGCGCTTTGTCGAGGAGTTCGCCGAGAGCAGGCTGGCCTTGGCCGGCGCTTTGGTGCTTCTGGCTATCCTGGTGATCGCGCTGACCGCCCCTTGGATCTCACCGCAAAATCCCTACGACCTGGCACAGCTCGACGTGCTCGACGCCAAGCTTGCGCCCGGGGAAAAGCTCGGCAACGGCAATACCGCGCTCCTGGGCACCGACGACCAGGGCCGCGACATGCTTTCGGGCATCTTCTACGGCCTGCGCATCTCGCTGTTCGTCGGCGTTGCCGCCACGGTCGTAGCGCTCCTGATCGGCGCGACCGCCGGCATGATCGCCGCATGGCTGGGCGGCCGTGTCGACAACCTGCTGATGCGCATCGCCGATATCCAGCTCTCGTTTCCGCCCATCCTGATCGCGCTGGTGCTGCTGGCCATCCTGGGCCAGGGGCTGGGCAAGATCATCACCGCGCTGGTGGCGGTGCAGTGGGCCTACTACGCGCGCACCGTGCGCGGCACCGCTCTGGTGGAACGGCGACGCGAATACATCGAGGCCGCCCAGGTGCTGGCGCTGCCGGCCTCACGCATCGTGTTCCGCCACCTGCTGCCCAACTGCATGCCGCCCTTGATCGTCATCGCCACGGTGCAGGTGGCTTCCGCCATCACGTTGGAGGCCACCCTGTCGTTCCTCGGCCTGGGCCTGCCGATTACCGAACCCTCGCTCGGGTTGCTCATCGCCAACGGCTTCAATTTCATGCTTTCAGGCAAGTACTGGATCAGCTTCTTTCCGGGACTGGCGCTGCTCCTGATGATCGTCAGCATCAACCTGGTGGGCGACCAGTTGCGCGACGTGCTCAATCCGAGGCTGAAGAAATGAGTTGGGCCCTGAAGGTCGAAAACCTGTCGACCCATTTTTTCACCAAGCAGGGTGTAGTGAAGGCCGTCAATGACGTGTCGTTCGCGATCGAGCGCGGCCGGGTGCTGGGGCTGGTCGGCGAATCCGGCTCGGGAAAATCGATGACCGGCTATTCCATCATGGGATTGATCGACCCGCCGGGCAGGGTGACGGGCGGGCGCATCCTGCTGGGCGACACCGACCTGCGCGGCCTCGACGCTGAAGCCATGCGCTCGGTGCGCGGACGCCGCGTAGCGATGATCTTCCAGGACCCGATGATGACCTTGAACCCGGTCCTGCGCATCGATACGCAGATGATCGAAGCGATCCTGGCGCATGAAAACGTCAGCCGTGCCGCCGCGCTCGACCGCGCCCGCGCGGCGCTGGCGCAAGTGGGCATCGCCGCGCCGGACGAACGCCTCAAGAGCTATCCGCATCAGTTCTCCGGTGGCATGCGCCAGCGCGTGGCCATCGCCACCGCCATTCTCAACAAGCCTGACCTGATCATCGCCGACGAACCAACCACCGCGCTGGACGTGACCATCCAGGGCCAGATCCTGTTCGAGATGCAGACCCTGGCGCGCGAATCGGGCACCGCGCTGATCTGGATCACCCATGATCTCTCCGTCGTGGCGGGGCTGGCCGATCATGTGTGCGTGATGTATGCCGGGCGGGTGGTCGAGTCGGGCAGCGTGGCCCAGGTGCTCGACGCGCCGCGCCATCCGTACACCCGCGGCCTGATCGCCTCGGTGCCGGGCAGCAACCCGCGCGGCCGGCCGCTGGCGCAGATTCCCGGCATGACGCCCTCCTTGCTCAACCTCGCGCCGGGTTGTCCGTTCCGCGAGCGTTGCGCGCGCGCCGATGCCGCCTGCGACGCCGAGCCGATCGCCGAGACCGGCGTCGCCGGTCACCTCGCGCGCTGCGTCCACCCGCACACCGAACCCATGTCGCTTGCCGCCGCCGAGGGCATGCGGTGAACGCGCCGATGCTGGAACTCAAGCGCGTATCGAAGCGCTTCTCGAAAAAGCTCGACGCTGCCGCCAAGCTCGCCAACCTGTTCGGCGCGGACCAGCGCGAAGAAGTGGTGCACGCGGTCGATCGGGTCGATCTGGCGATCGGCACCGGCGAGGTGGTCGGCTTGGTCGGCGAATCGGGCTGCGGCAAATCCACCCTGGGCCGCCTGGCCGTCGGCCTGCACGCCCCCACCGAAGGCGAGCGCCTGTGGCGCGGGGCTTCGCTCGACCTGCTCAAGGGAGACGCCAGGCGGGCGGCGCAACTGAAGATCCAGATGATCTTCCAGGACCCCTATGCCTCGCTCAACCCGCGCCTGCGCGTGACCGACATCGTCGGTGAGGCGCCGGTGGTGCATGGCATCGTCAAGGCGGGCGAACAGGCCGACTACGTGGCCACGCTCCTGGGCAAGGTGGGTCTGGACCCAGCGATGGCGCGCCGCTTTCCCCATCAGTTCTCCGGCGGCCAGCGCGCGCGCATCGGCATCGCGCGGGCGCTGGCGGTCAAGCCCGAGTTCATCGTCTGCGACGAGGCGGTGGCCGCGCTCGATGTGTCGATCCAGGCGCAGGTGCTGAACCTTTTCATGCAGCTGCGCAGCGAACTCGACCTCACCTACCTGTTCATCAGCCATGACCTCGGGGTGGTGCGTCACCTGTCCGATCGGGTGGTCATCATGTACCTCGGGCGGGTGGTCGAGTCCGCGCCGACCGACGCGGTCTACGCCGACCCCAACCATCCATACACTCGCGCGCTCCTGGCGGAAGTCCCCACGCTGACCAAACGCGGGCGCACCTATGTGCCGGTCAAGGGCGAGATCCCGTCGCCGCTCAATCCCCCGCCGGGCTGCCATTTCCACCCGCGCTGTTCGCATGCGGGCCCGCGCTGCGCGCGTGAAGTGCCGCCATTGCGGTACATCGACGCCGACCGCCTGTCGGCCTGCCATCTCAACGACGGAGGCGTCGCATGAAAACCGAAACCATCACACCCCTGCGGCCCGAATCGCTCGCGATGATCGAGCGCCTGATCTCGTTCGACACCACCAGCCGCGAATCCAACCTCGGGCTGATCGAATCGGTGCGCGACTGGTTGAAGGGTCTCGGGGTCGAATCGCGCCTGGTGTACGACGCCGAAAAGCGCAAGGCCAACCTGTTCGCGACTGTGCACGGCGCCGGCGGTCCGCGCTCGGGCACGCCGGGCATCGTGCTTTCCGGTCACACCGACGTGGTGCCGGTCGACGGCCAGGCCTGGGACACCGATCCGTTCAAGGCCACTATCAAGAATGGCCGGCTGTTCGCGCGCGGCGCCTGCGACATGAAGGGCTTCATCGGGGTGGCGCTGGCGATGACGCCGAAGTTCATCGGCGCCGATCTCAAGATGCCGCTGCACTTCGCCTTGTCTTACGACGAGGAAGTCGGCTGTGTCGGCGTGCGCGGCCTGATCGAGCAACTCGCGCGCGAAGGCTTCCGGGCCGCCGGCGTGATCGTCGGCGAACCCACCTCGATGCAGGTGATCGTCGCCCACAAGGGCAAGCGCTCCTACCGCTGCACGGTGCATGGGCGCGAATCGCATTCCGCGCTCGCCCCGCTCGGGGTCAACGCGATCGAGTACGCCGCGCGCCTGATCACCTACATTCGCCACGTCGCCGACCGCATGGGCCAGATCGAGCCGCGCGACAACGGTTTCGACGTGCCTTTCACCACCCTGCAAACCGGCACCATCCGCGGCGGCACCGCGCTCAACATCGTGCCGCGCGAATGCGTGTTCGACTGGGAATTCCGCTACCTGCCGGGCGCCAACCCGGACGCCATCGAAGCCGAGATCAGGTCCTACGCGGAAACGCTGGCGCCGGAAATGAAGAAGGTGGCGGCCGAAGCCGGCATCGAGATGCGCCAAACCTCGGACGCGCCGGGCTCGAACGCCGCCGACACCGACGCCGTGACGCAACTGGCCATGGCGCTGGCACGCAATCCGAGAACCGCCAAGGTGGCCTACGCGACCGAAGCCGGCCTGTTCGAAAAGGCCGGGCTGCCTGCGATTATCTGCGGGCCCGGCTCGATCGAACAGGCGCACAAACCCAACGAGTATTGCGACCTCGAACAGCTCGCGCAATGCGAAATGTTCATGGACCGGCTGGTGGAGCGGATGAGCGCCTGAACGCAGGCAATCCGGCGCTCGCCAAGGTAGACGCCACGCATCGCTTGAAAGCCAAGCTCTCCTGTCGTCCACGAAGCGTCTGGCACGTCGGCGACGCGAGCGCAGACGCTCAAACGGTTTTGCGCTCCGGGTTCCAGGGCACGCGGTCCTCCGGCGTCTCCAGCACTGCTGCCAGCATCAGCAGGTCGCTCATGACGTTCATCGAAAAACCGGCGCGGTCGCCGCGCTCGTCGACGATCAGCTTTTTCAAGTAGGCCAGCAATTCGGGCGTGCGCCAGGTACCCAGAACGCGCTCCAGGATGCGCGGGTGCAGCACTTCGAGATCGCTTATGACCACCAGTTTCTCCGGTGGCGGCCGTTCGAACGCCTTGTCGATCAGCGAAGAGTCAATCTTGATATCGGCCAACGAGCTGCCGCGCCCGGCCAGCAATTCGCGCCTCGCCTGTTCGGCCAGCCGCACGTCGATCGCATCGAATTCGCTGGTGATATCGAACCCGCCGGAGCTGCGCCCCTCCGGCAAGCCGGTGTGCGGCGCCAGCACGAACACGGGCTGGGTGTCGGCGAGCGCGCGCACGCGCGCATCTGCATCGGCCAGGCTCGCGCCCGCGCGCAGCAGATCAATCTCTCGCTCGAGCGCCGCGACGCGCGCCTCCAATCGCGCCAGGCGCAGGGCGGCCTCTTCCGCAGTCAAGCGCGACGAATCAGTCATCACAACCCTCCCGCT